>JAAXUM010000025.1 GCA_013336025.1 Chlorobiaceae bacterium | reverse complement strand
ACACATTGATGCAAATATGCCGCTATCCATTTTTTGTGCAACACATGATCAGCCATTTGTTGCACGCGCCACCCGACTTGCCCTCTGGTTTCTCACGACATATTTCAGCATGCCTCGCTGATTATTGCAGAGAACTATTTCTATTTCGTCAAATGATCAATCACGCTTTTACCAACCTGCAACGCAACTTGATCCCAGGCATTTTCCACCCTGCTGCCATACGAATATGTAGATGCTTTCGTTTACTCAGGATAACAAAAGAGAAATTCGCCCCCATTCCCCGTTACCCACTCCCCGCTTAATAAAGTCGCACTGAAATTGATTATTTATGTTCTGCGGTTCCGATCTTGAGTTTTCCGTGTTATTTTGCATGCCTTATTATATTTTGAACAAGAGTCAGTGCTGTGACAGAATTACATTCTTCAAAGGGTTCAGAGCACCGGAGCGGGCGTGATGACAGTCGGCTTGGCTCCCTGAATGTCCGCAAACTTGTCGCTCCCCGGAATCGATCGATCGAAACGCGTTCAAAGCTTTCGCTGTTTCTTCGCTTTCTTAAACCGGTTACCTGGATTCCGGTTATGTGGAGCTTTCTGTGCGGTGCTGTTGCAAGCGGAGCTTTCGGATGGAAAGATCTTGTCGGCACAAAGTTTCTGCTGGCCATGCTGCTTACCGGGCCTCTTGCCACCGGAACCTGCCAGATGCTCAACGACTATTTTGACCGTGATCTCGACGAAATCAATGAACCGAACCGGCCTATCCCGGGAGGTGCGATTTCCCTGAAAAACGCGACTATCCTCATTGCCATCTGGTCGATTCTCTCCGTCATTGCCGGTTACCTGATCCATCCGCTGATCGGTTTCTATGTAGTGATCGGCATCATCAATGCCCATCTCTACAGTGCAAACCCTATAAAACTGAAAAAAAGGCTCTGGGCGGGCAATATCATTGTTGCGCTCTCATACCTCATCATCCCGTGGATTGCCGGAGAGATTGCCTATAATCCTGCCGTCACGCTTTCGTCTCTCTGGCCCTCGATCACAGCCGCTGCGCTCTTTACCCTGGCCAGCACGGGAACCATGACCATTAACGATTTCAAGTCTGTTGAGGGTGACCGGCAGGCAGGCATCAGAACTCTTCCGGCAGTCTTCGGCGAAACGAAAGCTGCAATCATCGCCTCTGTCCTGATCAATATCGGGCAACTGCTCGCAGCAGTATATCTCCTGCTGATCGGTAAAAACATGCATGCGCTGATTGTTGCCGCACTTGTTCTGCCGCAGTTTTTCATGCAGTTTTCGCTTGTTCGCTCTCCAAAAACCATGGATGTGCGTTATAATGCCATTGCGCAGAATTTTCTTGTTGCTGGAATGCTGGTTTCCGCTCTTGCAATCAAAGCCCTGAAACCGTGACGAGGTTCAGCATTCAACCTGAAATTTCAGTGATTCTGCCCACGTTCAACCGTGCAAGGCTGCTTGATACCGCCATACAGAGCGTGCTCAGGCAGACGTTTACGGACTGGGAACTCATTGTTGTCGATGACGGCAGTTCCGACAACACCTTTTCCATAATCAATCCTTACATAACTGACAACCCTCGCATCCGCTATCTCCGGCACAGTAACCGAAAGCTCAACAACACGAGAAATGCCGGAATTCAGGCTGCATTTGGCCGATATATCACCTTTCTTGACAGTGACGACAGCTACACTCCGGATCATCTTGAAAGCCGGTACCGGTTCATGCAGGAAAATCCGGGAACAGACCTTATTGTGGGCGGTTTTCATACCGATGGAGAAGTATTTGTGAAGGACTGCTACGACCTTGAGAAGATGATTAACATTCGGGAGTGCATTGTAGGCCCGACTCTCTTCGGCAAACGCGAGATCTTTCTTGCACTCGAAGGCTTCAGACCGCTCCCCTATGCAGGTGAAACCGAGCTCTGGGCAAGAGCGGAACGTCTCTTTACGATTCAGAAAATCGAGGAGCCAAAAACCTATCTTTACACTCGCGCTGATGACAGCATCACAAAAAACATCCAGCCCTGAATATCTGATGATCAAAAACGTTACCGTATACTGCAGCTCGAGCAACCATGCTCCGAAAGGGTATTTTGACGATGCCGCCAAAATCGGCAGCGGACTTGCTGAACGGGGTATCGGACTGGTTTTCGGCGGAGGGCATGTAGGGCTGATGGGATGCGTTGCCGATGCTGTGATGAAAAAAGGGGGAACCGTGCGCGGTATCATCCCCCGTTTTCTTGAGGAAAAAGAGGTTGCTCATTATGGAATTTCAGAACTGCACGTGGTGCAAACCATGCATGAACGAAAAATAAAACTTACTGACTGGGCAGACGCTTTTGTCATTCTTCCCGGAGGATTCGGCACGCTCGACGAGCTCATGGAAATCATAACATGGAAACACCTCGGTCAACATCAGAAACCCATTATCCTCCTCAATAGCGCAGGGTTCTGGAACCCGCTGCTCTCATTTTTTGACCGTATTGCCGATGACCGGATGGTTAAAGCCGATTATGCGAACTATTATTCCGTTTGCGAAACGCCCGAAGAGGTTTTAGCTGCGCTTGATTGCACCGATCAATAACTCGCCATCTTTAACGGCAGTTCAAGGAACCCTCTGCCCTCAAATCAGGTTGATACTACCGTAACTGCAAAAAAACCTGTCACCTGATATGGGAGTGCATAAACCATGAGCATTATTTTTGTTTACAACGCCGATAGCGGACCTCTGAACGGCCTGTTCGACATCGGTCATAAAATCCTCAGCCCCTCGACCTACTCCTGCAACCTCTGCAAGCTCACATTCGACACGCTGACCGAAAACCGCAAATGGCGCGAATTCCGGGAAAGCGTGACCATTGAGATGGAGTTTCTGCATCGCGATGAATTTGAAAAAAAATATGATCTGCAATTCGATTATCCCGTTGTCCTCCGAAAAAACAACAATATCGAGGTTATTCTTCCGAAGGAGGAGATCGACAGGTTCGAAAATCTTGACGACCTGATAGCAGCAGTAAGGAGAATTCTGATGGCTGATGACTGAATCTCTTTTCTTTTATCCCGAATCCCATCTGCTGTCATCCCGACGTCAGGGAGGGATCTCTCCTTGATCAGATGGTTGTTGATGGCTGCAAAAAACAAATCCAATGCCCGAATTTTAATGCAATGCTTTTATGAACAGTAATTATTATCCCGCTCTTGGCTTGACGTTACTTGCGGGCCTTTCGACAGGTATCGGCAGTCTTCTTGCTTTGATGGTAAACCATACCAATAAGAAGTTTCTGACCTTTTCACTGGGTTTTTCTGCCGGCATCATGCTCTACGTCTCTTTTGTGGAGATCATGCCGCAGTCCGGTAAAACGATTTTGCAGCAGTTCCCTGCCGGTAATGCCGCATGGGTTACCACCCTGGCTTTTTTTGGCGGTATTCTGTTCATCTGGCTGATCGATCAGCTTGTACCCGACTTTGAAAATCCGCATGAAGTATCCATGATCGGCACCATGAACACTGAACCGTCAGAGGACGCCCGTCTGCACCGGATGGGCATTTTCACTGCCGCCGCTATTGCTATCCATAATTTTCCCGAAGGGCTGGCTGTATTCTTCAGCGCTTTGTCAAACCAGGATCTTGGCATTGTAATTGCAGCCACGATAGCATTGCATAACATACCTGAAGGAATGGCTGTTGCCGTACCGATCTACTTTGCCACAAAAAGCCGAATGAGAGCCTTCAGCTACTCGTTTCTTTCAGGTCTTGCCGAACCTGTAGGGGCAATTATCGGCTACGCCCTTTTAAAGCCTTTTCTCAGCCCCCTTGTATTCGGTATCGTGCTTGCTTCCGTGGCTGGCATCATGGTCTATATTTCGCTTGACGAGCTGTTGCCCGCTGCTGAAGAGTACGGCGAGCACCACATTGCCATTTCAGGCCTCATAATCGGTATGGCAGTCATGGCTGCAAGCCTTCTTCTGCTTGTATAAAAAAGGGTACCATTCGCTTCCGGGAGGCTATTGAAAGATCCCCTGGCACCCAATCTGCCCGATTAATGACAGTCGTGACCCTGACAGGCCTGCTGCGCCGTTACTTTGATGAGCGTTCCGGCTCCAAATCGTTTCAGAGCCTCTTCGAGCGTAGGCGCAAGCCCGGCCATGTAAACATCAATACCCATCATCTGCAGTTTTGAAGCCGCTCGGGCTCCGATGCCATTGCAGATTACGGCATTGACACCCATTCCGGCAAACACGTCGGCAGGGGTGCACTGACCGTGATCGTGATGGCTGTTGCCGTTGGCAGTGATCTCGAATGTTGCGGTTTCGGTATCAGCAACGGCATAGTAAGGAGCACTGCCGAAATGCTCGCACATGCTTGAAGTCGAACCGGCCGGTTCATTTAATGGAATAACAACTTTCATCTGTTTTCTCCCTCCACTGTCTGACTATTATTCTGATCCGCCTCATGCCGATGTACATGCCCCTCGGAATCGCAGCACCTTTGGCCCAATCCCCTGCCTTGGCCCTGACCCTGACCATCTCTCCTGCCTTCTTCTGAACCCTGACCCATACCCTCACGATTCAGTCCGGTACGAAGACCACGACATTTTCCGGATCCATGCCGACCTCCGCCAATACCGCCATCTGATGAGAGTCGATGAATAATTACTCCCCCGCACGACGGGCAGGCTGCCGGTCTTGCAATACCATGTGCCAAACTCCACTTATGAGAGCAGGTTGCGCATGTAAATACTCGTTCTTCACTGGTAACCATGATAGTTCCTCCTGTTACGGTTAACTGTTTTCCTGAAACCAGCATCTGACTCACCTTGTGACGAGCCGATGCAATAATATTGCCAAAAGTCTGACGGGAAACATGCATCTGCTGAGCTGCGGCCTCCTGATACAATCCTTCGAAATCCGCAAGCCGGATCGCTTCGAACTCATCAAAAGAAAGATCCACTGTTTCCAGCATGGTTGCCGGAACTCCTGCGGGCTTGAAAAGCCGAAACTCCGGATTACACCCTATTTTTCTGCATTTTACAGGCCTTGCCATATCGTTTTATCTCTTTTTTATAACATATCCCGCCATCGTTATTGGCATATGCTAATAAAGTAGCATAAAAAAAGCCACCAGACAAGCTGATGGCTCACTTTATTTTATGATAACGCAAATAAAGATTTAAAAACGCTTCTGGTAGATATGGCAGTATGGCTGATGCCCTGTTTTCTGGTAGTAGTCCTGATGGTAATCCTCGGCATTCCAGAAGGTTCCGGCTTGCTCAACGGTGGTAACGACATTGTACCCCTTTGCCTTCAACTGCCCGATGAGTTTTTCGGCTGTTTTTTTCTGTTCTTCATCGGCATAAAAAACAGCTGACCGGTACTGGGTTCCCATATCCGGCCCCTGCCGATTGAGCTGGGTCGGATCGTGAATTTCGAAAAACAGCTTTGCAAGGGTTTCATAACTGACCACTCCGGGATCAAATACAATCTCAACAGCTTCGGCATGTCCTGTGCGTCCTGAACAGACCTGTTTGTAGGATGGATTTTCGATTGAGCCTCCGGTATACCCCGAAGTGACGGAAAGTACCCCCTTTGTTTTACTGAAATGGTACTCAACGCCCCAGAAACAGCCTCCTGCAAAAATTGCTTTTTCAGTCACCGGCGCAGCAACTGCATCGGGATGAAAAAAAAGAGAGATCGAGTTAACGCAGTGTCGAACGCTTTTTGCAGTCATCCCCTCATTGAAAAAAACGTGACCGAGATGAGCTCCGCATTTTGTACAGACAATTTCTTTACGCCGTCCATCGGAATCGGGAACCTCTGTTACGGCACCTGCAATGGCGTCGTCAAAACTTGGCCATCCGGTACCTGAATCAAATTTGTCTTTTGATGAAAAAAGCGGTGCGTCGCATCGCTTGCAATGATAGGTACCCTGTTCTCTGTTTTGGTAATATGCTCCACTGAATGGCCTCTCGGTACCTTTATGGACTATCACCCGTTCTTCTTCGGGGGTGAGCGATCTCTGTGTCATATGCGTCTCCTGTTGAATACTTTTTGTATCTGATGAAAATGGAAATGAACCGGCTCTTGCCTGGTAAAGCAGAAAGAAAACAGCGCCGATAACCAATACCGCCAGAACAGCGGAAACCGAAACTCCATTATTTCTCTTGTTTGCCATATTGGCCTCTCCTTCAGCAAGATTTCCGAAAAAGGGAGCTGGCCGAAAAATCCTGTCTTTCAGTCATCCCTCTTCCTGCACCTTCAACCATACAGGAGTTCAGATCGTTTCACTCTTGAAGAACTTTCAGTGAAGCGGAATGCTTCTTAGAGGTAAACCTTCTACTCTAAACCATGCAATCTGGTGACGTATGAACCAATCTGAAAGGAAACCAAACCGGCTCATTGATGAAAAAAGCCCCTATCTTCTGCAACATGCCGAAAATCCGGTCGACTGGTACCCATGGGGGAATGATGCTTTTGCAAAGGCAAAAAATGAGAACAAACCGATCTTTCTTTCAGTAGGCTACTCCACCTGTCACTGGTGCCATGTGATGGAACGGGAGTCGTTTGAAGATCATCAAACCGCTCTCCTGCTCAACGCCAATTTCGTGCCGGTAAAGGTTGACCGTGAAGAGTACCCCGATCTTGACCGGCTTTACATGACCTTTGTACAATCGACAACCGGACGAGGCGGATGGCCGATGTCCGTGTGGCTGACCCCTGACCTCGACCCCTTTTACGGAGGGAGCTATTTTCCGCCCGAAGACCGCTACGGGATACCGGGATTCAAAACCATTCTCACCTCCATCGCCCGACTCTGGCATACCGATCCGCAAAGCATACGTGAGCGGGCCGGCCTGTTTTTTCAGCAGCTCAACGCAGCAGATCGCATGAATACCGGGCATTCCTTACCTGCGGAGGATGCCGCGTATCGCTGTTTCCTGTGGCTTGCAGAGTCATTTGATCCTGAGTTCGGCGGATTTGGCAGTGCGCCTAAATTCCCCAGACCGGTTCTCCTCGATTTTCTCTTCAACTACCGTTACCATACCGGCAACAATCATGCGCTCGACATGGCGCTCGTTACTCTGAGAAAAATGGCTGAAGGAGGAATTCACGACCATCTGGGCATACCTGAAAAAGGGGGAGGCGGATTTTCACGATACTCGACCGATCCGTTCTGGCATCTCCCGCATTTCGAAAAAATGCTTTATGACAATGCCCAGCTTGCCATCTCCTTTCTGCTGGCATTCCAGTGCAGCGGTGACCAGTATTATGCAGCCGCTGCCGATGACATCTTCAACTATGTGCTTACCGATCTCGCCTCACCTGAAGGAGGATTTTATTCGGCAGAAGATGCCGACAGCCTGCCTGAACAGAGCTCTGCCGTAGCCGAAGAGGGAGCATTCTACCGCTGGAGCCATAAAGAAATCCTGCAACTTCCCTGCTCCCGCCGATCCATTGAGGTGTTCTCGCGTTTTTTTGGCATCCGGCCTGAAGGAAACGTTTTGAACGATCCTCACCATGAGTTTGCAGGATTGAACATTCTCAAGCAGGAAAGCACGATTGAAGAGATCAGCAGAATATTTTCAATGCAGGAGAGCGAGGTTGCCGAGGCACTCGAAGAAGTTCGCCTTGCACTGCATAACGTGAGAGGTAAACGACCCCGCCCGTTTCTTGATGATAAAATTCTGACATCATGGAACGGCCTGATGATTTCAGCGCTTGCGCGAGGATACAGGGTGCTTGGAGATAAACGGCTTCTCCTGGCAGCAAACAGAGCTACGGAATTTCTGCTTTCAACACTCTATGACCGCCGTACCGGAAAACTGCTGCGCCGATACAGGAACGGAAGTGCCGGAATAGACGGCAAAGCTGATGATTACGCCTTTCTCGTACAGGGACTGCTTGATCTCTATGAGGCAGACTTTGATCCACGGCTTATCGAAACAGCCATCGCTCTCACTGAAACGGTCATCCGGCTTTTCGAAGACACCATGAAAGGAGGGTTCAGCAGTACTGCTTCTGACGATACCGCTCTACCGGCAAGAATGAGGGAAGAGTATGACGGGGCAGAACCGTCGGCAAACTCGGTGCTGGCCATGAATCTATTGCGACTGTCGGAGATGACGGGAGAGGAACGCTACAATGAGACAGCTCAAAACATTTTCAAAGCTTTCAGCTCTATTCTTGATACAAACAGTCATGCACTGCCGGCAATGCTTGTAGCGCTGAACTTCTCGCAGCAGAAAAAAAGTCTTGCCATTCTCGCAGGAGAGCCGGGTTCACCATTAATGCAGGATCTCAAGAGAGCGCTTGGCATGCGCTATCTCCCGGGCAACGTCACAATTCACTCCTCGATCAGACAGGTGGCAAAAAGGCTGGACGTGCTGAACCGGATCGATGAGTCTGCAAGGACACCGGTGGCATATGTGTGTCTTGATCGGGCGTGCCAGCTCCCCGTCAGCGACCCGTCAGCGCTGATGGCACTTTTCCCGCCATCTTTCAGGGAACCGGGAGCTTGTCCTCAATAGAATCAGGTTTCTCCTTATGCTGCGCCTTGTCGGCAAACTGGCCAAGAATGGAACCGGCGGCAAAAACCCCGAGCCCGACCACCGCAAGTCCTGCCAGACCGTGCACAATCGGCATGCCGACAGGTGAAAACAACATGGTTGCACCAGCAACGCCAACAACACCCTTCATCACGCCATCTGAGGGATTATTCGTATCCATAACTTTGTTCTCCTCTGTTTTCGGCACCTCCAACGGTTGTGCACGCAGCCTTGCATCCCGACAGGACGGGAGTCGTGACAATCATCAGAGATCTCCTTTTGCAAATGCCCGCAAAAAAAAACAGGCTGATTTTTTGACAAATCGTTTCTGATACGTACTTTGGACACTCAGTCCATGACTCTGGACAATTAGCTCAGTTGGTTAGAGCGTTCGCTTCACACGCGAAAGGTCACAGGTTCGAATCCCGTATTGTCCACTCCTGCGAAACACCAGCTTTTCAGAAACTCTTTTCAGGCTGTGAAGCACTCCCGGATTCATCTTTACGATTATGTTCCGGCGAATTACCGATGCTGTCTGTCAGCTGTTTCACCACTGAATCAACAATAAACAGCCCCGCTCCACCAACAAGAAGCCCTGCAACGCCGTGCAGCATAACAGGAACACTGAGAGGTGAAAAAAGCACAGCTCCACCAGCTATAGCAGCAGTTTCCTTTATCATGACATCCCCCTCTTTTCCATCTGTTTAGAAGTTACCATGCAAGCTTCATTTTCCGGAATATAAGCAGGAAAAAACTCAAAAATAACACAACGGTTCATGAACTCTTTGTAAACAACTGCAAGCAAAACGCAATATTCGATTCTCTGTCAGAAAGCTTCGGCATAGAGCGAACCTTGCTCGCCATGCTGATGGCCGGCATAGCCGAAAGATGCAAGCTGTTCGGAAACATGCTCAATCATCCTGGGATTGCCGCAAAGAAAAAAAGTTGTGCGTTCAGGATCGGGCGAAATGTTTAACTGATTCTGTATGACCTCCCTCTCCATCAGCTCTTCGACACTCATCCGATACCCTTTCCAGTTACTGTCAGGATCAGTCAGCGTGGGAAAATAAAAAAAGTTGGCATAGGCTGTTTCAAGGGATTCAAGTTCACTGTAATAACCAAGATCACGTCGATGAGCCGCTCCCTGAACAACCACCATCTTGCTTTCGGGTCGTTCAACAATATGGGAGCGAAGAAAACTGATATAGGGAGCAACACCCGTTCCCGTAGCAATCATGACAATATCGTTGCCATCGGGCGTTTCATCCAGCCTGAAAAGCCCGGATATCTTCTCCCCCACAAAAATTCTGCGACCGGGTTCAAGACCAAAAAGCCTTGGAGAGAGCTGGCCCGACTTTACCTGTGAAATATAAAACTCGAGATTTTTCGTAATGTTGTTACCGGAAGAAAAACAGTACGGCCTTTTGATGAGCTTCTGAGGTTCTGCAGGTTCAACTTCAGGATCGGATCCAAAGGATCTCGGTTCCTCTCCGAATAACCCCAAAAGAGTATACTGACCCGCTTCAAAACTATCGGGTTTATTATCAGGCGACACTTTCAGAATCATAATGTCCGGAGTAACCATATTTTTTGCCGTTACCGTAGCGTTATAACGCGATACATCCATACCAACCTCCCTGATACTGCTTGTGAAACAAAAACAAGACCCCTGTAAAAGCAACACCACTCAACCGTTAACCGTTCATGAACAGGAATACTTTCGCGCAATTACGCACGCCTGCAACGCATTGTTCATACCGTCATAACTCCCCCAGAACCATCGACGGATAACCTGCAAGGCAAGAGAACCGAAAACACCTGAAAACTGCTCGCAGTGGATAAAAAGAACTCCGCCCGGGGGTTGCTCGCAAAGCGTAAACGAGTGCAGGGCGCAAAGCATGCCTCCGGCAAACGAAACCCTCCACGACAGCTCCCGTTCCGGTTCGAGGTGTTCGAGTCCCGCAGCCACGCCGAGACGGCCCGGTGCATCAGCGGCATGGTGGTGCGGGGGGCCGGCGCGATCGGCGCGGCAGGCGGCTACGGCGTGGCGCAAGCTGCGCTGGAAGCACCCGGGGACGGCTTCGACGCGTACGTGGAGAGGGCGGTCCAAACGCTCACGGCGACGCGGCCGACGGCGCGCAACCTCTTCTGGGCGATCGAGCGGATGCAGGCGAAATTCGCGTCGCTCCAAGGCGCGAACATCGACGCAATCAAGCGCGGACTCGTCGCCGAGGCCGTTGCGATTGACGCGGAAGACGTCGCGATCAACGAGCGCATCGGCCGGAACGGCGCGGAGCTCGTCAAGGACGGGGACTGGATCCTGACGCATTGCAATGCCGGCGGATTGGCCACGGCCGGGTACGGGACCGCCGTCGGG
>JAAXUM010000446.1 GCA_013336025.1 Chlorobiaceae bacterium | reverse complement strand
CAAGTATGCCCATAATATGGGGTGCACGACAGCAGTAATGCTTGATGCAGATGGCCAGCACGATCCAAGAGAGATCCCGAGAGTTGCCGGTTTGGTCATGGAAGGAAAGGACGGAAGTCTTTCCTTGATCACGATATATTCGGAGCCCCTTGCTTTTAAATGAACAGTTCTTTTCAGTTGGTACAAGACCATAACCCATATAACCGAAGTTGATGAGTTGATTGCTATGGTTGGCGTTTCTCATGTACTCAATTGCCTCGTCAGTTTCTTTTTTTGATGGATGATTGCTTGCGACGAAAGGAAGCCACGAAAACCATGGCACGCGAGCAAACTTCACTGATACCTCAATCTCTTTGCATCCAGAAATCAGATCAGGTGCATTTTCTGTCTGAAGAAAGCGAATGATGTATTTCCCTTCTTTAGCTGTAAAACCAGTAACACGTCCGGAAACCGCGTCACCTCCGGCGCAACAGAGGGTAGGCCATATGAGGCACGCAAAAAAAACAAATTTTCTTATCATCTTTCTTCCCTGCCAACGGCTTGAGGGTCTGCTGTGGAGCGAAGCGGAAACAGCAGCACCCGAGTGTTGAGCTTAAAAATCCTCGCGGATGTGATGTTCCTCTGCACCTGCTAAAAGCCTGACACTAACTTGACGGAAGACAGGTCCTCCGAATCTTTCTTTAGAGAAGTACCCCCAGTATTGTCGGTAGCCTCTTTTGGTGACGGTAATGCTAGGTGGTCCCTTTCCTGAATTCTCACCTCGGAACGCGAAAACCATAACCGTAAAAGAGCCAGTAGGGCTTGTTCTCACATTCGGTGCGTCGTATGTTATTCCATATCGTGCTGCAACATCAGCATCTTCAATAGGTTTGCCGGCTTCGTCTGTTACCTTCCCGTGAATTACAACGAGTGGGAGAATTCCCCATTTCTTCATTGCTCCGAGAGCGAGAGCAGACATAAGCAAGATGATGATAGCAATAATTTTTGTGATTCTATTTTTCTTCAATTTCTTTTCATTGCTCAACGGCAGCGCCGTTGATCCGTCCGTGCAGTCTTATCGCCCGGTCGGTGTCGAACGGCGTGGTTGGGAACTGCATTATCAAAATTCCTTTTTCAAGGGCTGACCCCTTTGGGGGCTTTTAGTAACATATTCTTTCTTATCCTTTCCCTTAGTAACCTCAAAAGTTTGAATTATATGCTTTGGTAGAAAATGCTCGAACTCAACACGGGGACTACTGATACTCTTTAGGCCTTTAGGTAATTTTGTGTCAATCTTGATACTCTTTGGCCAATGGTAGTTACCTTCTCTAAATATTATCGAATGATATTTTGTATTCCGCTTCCAAGAAAATCTATTTACAACAGGCCCCTTGTATTCTTTTTGTCCTGGTAAGGCTTTATTTCTTATTTCAAACCTTATAGTACCTGCGACATGTTTCAGATCCTTTATGTTGAGTTCAAATTCTATTGATGCACTTTGCTCTCTCGGCAAACCAAAAGATAGTTCTTTAAGGTTAGAATATTGAAGATATGCGCCATCTAGCAGCAAAGCATAACTTTC
>JAAXUM010000216.1 GCA_013336025.1 Chlorobiaceae bacterium | reverse complement strand
ACACTTCAAAGCATTGTGCGTGGGCAGGGCAAAACTGCGAGCCGGCGGAGGGGGGAATGCTGTACTGTCTAGAATTTGCCGAAGGGGCTTGTCCTACTTCGGCTAAAATTCTGATTGTACAGCAGGGCGGGGAGAAGCATTGTTTTGCCTTGATTTTTTTTGCTTCCTTTTTTGGATCAAGCCAAAAAAGGAAGTAGGGTTTGGGCTGTGGGATGTTGGTTGTGTGGGGGGGGGCGGGAGTCGTTGTATCTGTAGAGATGAGAGCGTTGAACATAGATTTGTCTGTTATCCCGAACGAAGAGAGGGATCTCGATGTGTTGAGAGTGAATTCTGAACCTTCACGAGTAAAGGCGGCAGGCTTTTACGCCTGCCCGTCATTGTTTTTTTCAGTGCCCGCCTTACTTCCTGTATTCCCATTTGATCTGGTTCGAGGTTCCGGGCTGAACATGGGTTTTACTCTGTGTCGAGATTTTTTCTTGTGTTGAGAGTTTTTCCTGATTCGAGAGTTTTATCTGATCGGATTGCCTCAGCGTATCGGCAGTACCCTGGCTCAGGGTGGTTCTTGCCTCTGCATGCTGAGTTGCAACGCCGAGTGATGCGCCCAGCGAGGTTACAGCTGCGGCAAGGGCGATTGCTTTTGTTGTCTTGTTATTCATGATGGTTCCTCCTGTTTATAGCTGTTCATGGTTTTTCTTTCGTCCATAGATACAGCGCATCAAGGTGCATCTGCATCTTTTCTTCAACAGAGTGAGGTACCGGTAGTTCTCTCTCCTGGCAGTATATGTTGAGAGCAGCATCCATATCCATCAACTGTCCATTTTCAAGGAGAGTATTCATTTCCTCATCAGGACTCTCTTTATCATCATTATCGGTGTTTTCAAGGATAGTCATCATCTCCCAGAGCAGGTTCAGATAGCTGTTTGCCGCCAGCATGTACGGTGTTGCGCCCTGTTCTTCAAGATAGTTTTCAATGGAGCCGCTTCTTTTAAGGATTCCTCTGCATCCCGTTTCAGGCTGCAGTTCTGAAAACCACTCATCTCCTTTGTGGTTAACATGTCTTGCCAGAGGATAGAGGCGGCAGACAAGGGGGCGATCGGCGTGTACAAGACACCCTCCGTCACCAAGAAACAGACAGGTTTTGTTGTGGGTGGTTTGCAGGAATGATCCGTTTTCTACGGTGTAACGTGCAATAAAGGCTGTTGTCGAGATTCCGAGATTTCGGGCAAGACGTGCAATTTCGTAAGGGTTAACCTGTATTTTTTTTGCGTTGCAGCATTGCAGGCACTGCTTGCAGGAGAAGCTGAATGGTGTTTGCCGGTCAAGCTTTGTTCGGAGAACAGGTATCATGAGATCTTTCCCTTGCTATGTAACATGAAAAGAACTTGATCACGTTATCTGGAAAGTTACAAGGTTTTCAGGGATTTTGAATAGCAGTTACCTGTTTATTCTGTTTTTCGACTGCTATACCCGCCTTTTTTTCTCTTTGGCTGTTTTCGCTGCTGAGGCCTGCTTGTAAAAAATTCCGAATGTTCGTGTCGTCAGCTATCCGGCTCCGTCTTTTGGGTAGTTTTTTGTTATTTTATCAGACATTATGGTGTTGGTGCAATCGCTTGATTGTACCGGTATGAACACAGCAGCAATGCATGCATTGCATGAACAATGAAAAGGAAGTGAATGAGCACAACGATGTTCAGGCTTGAACATATCCGAAGAGAACTGGCTCTGTCTCGGGATGTCCGTCAGACCATCATTCCTGACCTCTCTCTTGAAATTGAGGCCGGGGAGTTTGTTGCTGTTACCGGACCTTCTGGTTCAGGTAAATCAACTCTGCTGTACATGATGGGAGGCCTTGACAAGCCTACGTCAGGGAAGGTTTGGCTGGATGGCGAGGAGCTTACAGAAAAAGATGAATCGGAAATGAACCGGATTCGAAACGAAAAGATCGGGTTTATCTATCAGTTTCATTTTCTTCTTCCTGAATTTACCGCGATGGAAAATGTCAGTATGCCGATGATGATCAATGGGCGGTTCAATAAAAAGGAGATCAGGGATCGGGCAAGGATGCTGCTCGATACGGTCGGTCTCGAGAACAAGTATACCAACAAGCCGAGTCAGCTTTCCGGAGGTCAGCAGCAGAGGGTTGCCATTGCCCGCGCACTTGCAAATGAGCCAAAGGTGCTCCTTGGTGATGAGCCCACCGGTAACCTTGATTCGAAATCGGCTAAAAACGTTTATGAGCTTTTCGACAAGCTGAATCAGGAGAAAAATCAGACTATTGTTGTCGTTACCCATGATGAGGATTTTGCCAACCGGGCTGGACGGAGAATTCATCTGGTGGACGGTATGATCGAGAGTGACAACCCGCTCAGGGTGACGGTGTAGCGATTGGGAGCTTTCCTGTTCGGTTTTCCTGTTTTTTTTGAAATACAATGTTTTTTGTATGTCATCACTGCTTCTTCAGATAAAAGAGTCTCATCCTCTGGTGTATGAGGCGTTCAGCGTGTTGCCTGATGGTGAGCGGCATCTGCAGGGGATTTTGGAGCTTGACCGTTACTGGGAGCATCTTCATCAACCGGTTCCTGCTCTTGTCAGGCCCGGTTCGGAATTGCCAGGCAGCGCTGTGGTGAAGGGTGATTTCGATCTGATCTATGCCGGTGGAACGCTCAGTCTTCTGCATGCGGCTGTGATGGCCAGGCAGTATAACCGAAAAGTGCTGGTTTTTGATCGTCATACTCCTGCTCAATCGACCCGTGACTGGAACATATCGCACGTGGAGCTGTTGAAACTTGCTGATACAGGGGTTTTTTCCGCTTCAGAGCTTGATTCGGTTATTTTGCGAACCTATAAAACCGGATGGGTCGAGTTTTACAAGCCTGACGGCAGCCAGAAACGTCTCTATATCCAGAATGTGCTTGATTGCGCCGTTGATGCCGATCTTCTGCTTTCGATGGCAAGGGATGCGGTACTTTCAATACCGGAAAACAGGGTGCTTTCGCAGACTTCCTTTACGGCATGTTATCGCTTTACCGATCATATTGTTGTTGAGGTTACCGATAGCGAGGGGAAATCGTATTATTACCGGGCAAAGGTTCTTGTTGACATGATGGGTGTTCGTTCTCCTGTGGCAATGCAGCTCAATGAAGGGGCTCCGCAAACCCACGTGTGCCCGACGGTTGGTACGATAGCAAGCGGGTTTATGGACGCCGATTTCGATACGGGGGAGATTCTTGCAAGTATTGCGCCTGCCGATATCTCTTCCGGAACGGGAAAGCAGTTTATCTGGGAGGGTTTTCCGGCAAAAGGCAACGAGTATATAACCTATCTGTTTTTTTACGATGAGGTAGATTCGAAGAACGACAAGTCGCTGCTCGGATTGTTTGAAACCTATTTCCGGACGCTTCCTGAATACAAGAAAATCGGATCTGATTTCAGGATTCATCGTCCGGTATATGGTATTATTCCGGCATATTTTCATGATGGATTCAGCCGAACACGGGAGATTGCCGATGACCGGATCATTTTGTTCGGTGATGCAGCATCTCTCGGTTCACCCCTGACCTTCTGCGGTTTCGGCTCTCTGGTCCGCAATCTTCACCATCTTACGGCTGACCTTGATCTGGCACTCGAAAGCAATATGCTTTCAAAAAGAGATCTTGAGAAAATCAGTGCTTAGGAGCCCAATGTCGCATCCATGGCCAATCTTATGAAGTACATGTGTTTCAATGCCGAGACAGATGAGCCCAATTTCGTCAACGATCTCATGAACGAGGTGATGGTGGTGCTCGACGAGCTGCCCGAGCGCTATCGTCAGGCCATGTTTCGGGATGAAATGAAGATTGAGGAGCTTGTTATTGTGATGCTGCGTGTTGCGTGGCGATATCCGAAGGTTCTGAAGGCAACCTGGGACAAGCTTGGGGTTGCAGGTTCTGTTGGTTTTGTAAAAAACCTCGCTGGCTGGGCCTTCTCTTCAG
>JAAXUM010000445.1 GCA_013336025.1 Chlorobiaceae bacterium | reverse complement strand
CTCGTACTGTCGTCAAGAATGAGGATTTCCGGGGAAGAGAGCAGCGCCCGTGCAAGAGCAATACGCTGTTTCTGGCCGCCGGAAAGGTTCACGCCGCGCTCTTCAACGCGGGTATCGTACCCTTTTGGCAGGTTGAGAATAAAATCGTGAGCCTCAGCGGCTTTTGCGGCCTCGATTACCTGTTCTTTATCGGCATCGGGCACTCCATAGCGAATGTTGTCGAAGACGCTTCCTGAAAACAGCACGGTTTCCTGGGGAACAATGGCTACTTTCGAAAGGAGGGACTTTTCGGCAACCTCTCTTATATCGATACCGTCAATCAGGATTCTGCCTGATGAAACATCGTAAAACCGGGGGATGAGATTTACAAGCGTGGATTTTCCCGCACCCGTTGAGCCGAGTATGGCAAGTGTTTTTCCCGGTTCGGCCATAAAACTGATATCATTGAGTACACAGGCATCGCTTGCTCTGTTGTATCGAAAAGAGACACGCTCAAAAACAATTTGTCCGGGAGCATGCTCTGGCATTGGTGTCGGTTCAGGATTATCCTTTATGTCAGGGAGAATGTCGAGCACTTCCATAACACGGTTTGCCGATGCGATGCCGCTTGCCCAGACGTTCGAGATCATGGCCATAAAAATCAGAGGCGCCATGGTTGTGAGCAGGTAGTTCGTGAATGCCACGACCTCTCCGATCGTCATGGTTCCGCGTATGGCATCAAACCCGCCGGAGCGGATCACCAGAACCATTCCCGCGTTAAGGCAGAGTGTCAGTATCGGGGGCATACTCGCCATCATTCTCATAACACGAATGGAGTCGCCGGTAAATGCTGTGTTTGCCTTTTCAAAGCGGCCGCATTCAAAATCAGCTCTTACAAAAGCCTTGATCAGTCGAATACCGGCAATATTCTCCTGCAGCACAATGTTCAGCCGGTCAAGCCGTTGTCGCACTGCCTGGAAAAGGGGTTCCATTTTCATGACAAAAAAAACGATGATCACCGTGGTTATCAGAAGTATCGGCAGCATGGTCAGTGCCAGAGTGCTGCTGGTTTTCACCATCAGAATCAGACTGCCGATCATCAGTAACGGCGAGCGTGTGCCGATACGCAGCGATACCTGGACGACACGCTGTATCGCGGATGTATCGCTTGAAAGGCGAACCATCAGCTGGCCTGTTTTCAGGCGGTCGATATTGCCGAATGAAAATGAGTGGATTTTCAGAAACATCGCTTCTCGGAGGTCCCGGGCAACACTTTCTCCCACTCTGACAGAGAGGGTATTGTTTCCTATGGCAAACACAACGCTCAGCAGTGAAATGCCGAGCATGAGGAGGCCGGTAGTGATAACAACATCCTGATTCCGCTGTTGTATGCCCTGATCAATGATTTTCTGGATAAGACGGGGAATTGCGAGATCCATCGCTACCACTGCGCTTAAAAGCAACAGTGCGCCGATTGACTGTTTCAGATAAGGTTTGAGAAGATAGGCAAGTCTGAAAATATTCGTCATACCACATGGGCTCCATAAGGTTACAGCTGCTCCGGCAGGTTTTCCCTGCGGCTCCAA
>JAAXUM010000215.1 GCA_013336025.1 Chlorobiaceae bacterium | reverse complement strand
CTTGTATTTTTCAGGGAAATCGGGAGGAAGTTCAATAGTCAGAACAATTTTGCCTATACCCCTTCCGGTCTCTTTAGGGTAGTGGGACTGGACAATCCTGATACCTTCAGTTGGTATTTCACGATTCTGACAAAACGAGAAAACATAAATCCCGGCACAGGTGCCGATCGAGGCAAGAAAAAGCGTAAAGGGTTCCGGTGCAGACCCTTCACCACCACCTTTTACAGACTGATCGGTATGGATAGTGAACCCTCCATACTCGGCATTGATTTTCTTGCCGCCGCCAAAGGTAATAATCATATCGTTATTCATCGGGAAATACAGGTAAAATTTTTAAACACAACACGCTTTCCGCTGTTACTATTTCTGCACTTGCCGCATCAAGATGCAAAGCACAATAACAATCATAAGCATATGCTCATAATTAAACAAGCTGGCTGAATAAAAAAAACAAAAACAGAGAGAGCGCGACTCCCTATGAAAGCACCTGTAAGGATTAGAACATGAGGCAGAAATACGATAGGTCAGCGGAGAATGAGAGCGCCGGCAAGCCAGACCGCGACTTCTGTCAATTCGCTTGTTGCGCCGAGAACATCACCAGTAACCCCGCCAAGCTTCCTTTTTGAAGCAAAGCCTGTAACCATTCCAGCCAGAAGAGCGGAGGCTGCTGCGGCAAGTGAGAAAAGAGGCTGAAAACCCATAAGTGAAAAAAGCAGTACAAGCATACTGATGGTTGCCAGAACAAGATGCACCCGCTTTGAACCTTCAACAAACGATGCCGCAGTACCTCCGCCCGTTCGGGCATAAGGAAGCATAACGGCAAGAGGCACCATAACCCACCGGGACAGCACCGTTCCGGCAACAATCCAGTTGAAAGCATCATGATGCAGAAGTTGCAGGAGAAGAACCCACTTCATCCCCATAACGGCAACAAGGGCAAGCACCCCGAATGAACCGACCTGGGGATCTTTCATGATCCTGAGGGCAGCTTCTCTGGTTTTGCCTCCCCAGAAGCCGTCAGCAAAGTCAGCAAGGCCATCGGCGTGAAGCCCGCGAGTCAACGCAATACCTCCCAGCACAACAAGCAGAGACGAAAGCTCAAGCCAACCGAAGGTGTTCCCTGTATACCCCAGTCCTGCCTGTAAAACGCCAAGCAGAAAACCTGTAATGGGAAACCAGTAGAGCGAATCACTGAATCGTTCTGCTTCACGCCCTGGTACCGGCAGAATCGAGAGCGTCCTCAATGCTGTAACCAAACCGCCTGGCAAGATCCTACGCTTCATTTTTTCCGCTGACACCGGCAGAGCTGAAGGTCTGCATCTCATTGTATACGTTCACTGCCGCTTCGATAATCTGCATGGCAAGTGCTCCTCCTGTTCCCTCACCAAGACGCAGATCAAGATCAAGAATAGGTTTTCTGGCAAGCTTCTCCATCACGATCCGGTGACCCTGTTCGCCTGAAAGGTGGCTGAAAAACAGATAGTCGGCAACAGCAGGAGAGAGAAGCATGGCCACAACTGCTCCAGCTGTTGAAATAAAGCCGTCAATAACAACCGGAACTCTGCAGCTTGCCGCGCCGAGAACAAAACCGGCTATAGCAGCAATTTCATATCCGCCAAGAGCTGCAAGCGTACCAAGCGGTGTCGAAAGAGAGGCCGCATTCACCTCGATTGCTTTGCGGATAACGGATATTTTATGTTTCAGACGCTCATCATCAATTCCTGTACCCCTGCCTGTAATGGTTTCAACAGGAATAGCAAGCAGTACAGCAAAAAGCGCCGCCGCTGACGTTGTATTAGCTATGCCCATTTCACCGGTACCAAGCAGATGGAAACCGGAGAGAGCAGCCTCAGAGGCAAGTTCAGCACCTGCCATAAGCGCTTGAATCGCCTCATCCTCGCTCATGGCAGGCCCTGAGGAGATATTCCGGCTTCCATAACGCACTTTTCGTCTCAAGAGGCCGGGAAGATCCGGAAAATCATGATTAACACCAACATCAACCACCGAAAGCTCAGCTCCGGCATGACGGGAAAGAACATTGATAGCTGCTCCGCCATTGAGCATATTGTATACCATTTGCGGCGTCACTTCAGGAGGAAAAGCAGAAACACCCTCAGCGGCTACACCATGATCGCCGGCAAAACAGCAGATTTTTTTCCTTTCGAGTACCGGCTTTATGCGGCCTGTTGCAACCACATAACTGCGGGCAATATCCTCCAGGCATCCGAGACTTCCTTTCGGTTTTGTCAGATCATCAAGATGATCCTGTGCAGCAACTGCCAATGACCGGTCGGCAGACCGAATTTCTGACAGAAGTGTTTCGAGTTTTTGGTGCATAGATATCGTGTTCGTATTCAGCATTTGAAAAAACGCCCTTTTGCTTTTCGATTACCTGAGCTTAAGCGGAATGCCGCTGCAGAGCAGGTATGCATCGGTTGCAAGGGCGGCAACCTTCTGGTTAACCATACCGGCAATATCCCGAAATCTTCTTGCCATTGGATTTTCAGGAACAATTCCCATACCGACCTCATTTGAAACAACGACACAGTCACAGGAGAGATTCGGCAGAGCTGCAAGAAGTGCCGTTATGCATTTGTCGATTGACTTGTCATCCTGAAAATGATACATCAGATTTCCTGTCCAGACGGTCAGACAGTCAAGAAGCACAACATCGGCAAAATCAGGCAGCAAGGAAAGTGCCCGATCAAGATAAAGAGGTTCTTCGATGGTTGTAAACCCCTCTTTGCGCTCAAACCGGTGCTTACGGATGCGCTCCTGCATCTCATCATCAAAAGGCTCTGCTGTTGCAAGAAAATACCGGTTTGCATAGCCAAGAGCAAGCGAAAGCGCATAGGAACTTTTTCCACTCCGGGCACCCCCTGTCACATAGATAATCCGCTTCATACTTATCCCGTAACCTGTATCGATTTCAATGAGGATGACAATAAAAAGCCTAACTTAACAAAAATCGGGCAAATGCAGCAGGCTGAACAAAAGCTGTTGCTGTAAAATGAAAAATCACGATATTGGATTTACACCATTTCAAAAGAAGCGGTATCTCTATAACCATGAAAAAGACCATGATGCAGATTATTGACGGCAAAAAGATTTCTCAGGATCTGAAAAATGAACTGAAAGCCGATGTTGCCCATTTTCAGGCGAACACAGGAAAAGTACCCGGTTTAACAGTCATCATTGTTGGCCAGGATCCGGCCTCACAGGTTTACGTGCGCAACAAGGCAAAAAGCTGCCTTGAAATCGGCATGCACTCAACCGTCATCGAAATGCCTCACGATACCCCGCAGGAAACGCTGCTCAATACCATCAGGGAACTGAACCAGGATCCCGCCGTCCATGGCATTCTGGTACAGCAGCCACTGCCGAAACAGATCGACGAGTTTGCCGTCACCCTTGCCATTGACCCCTCCAAAGATGTTGACGGGTTTCATCCGGAAAATCTTGGACGCCTTGTCATGGGCCATCTTGACAAATGTTTTGTCAGTTGCACTCCATATGGCATTCTTGAGCTGCTTGACCGCTACAACATTGAAACCAAAGGAAAACACTGCGTTGTTGTAGGACGAAGCAACATTGTCGGAAAACCCATGGCAAACCTGATGATGCAGAAACTCGACGCAACAAACTGCACCGTTACCGTCTGCCATTCGGCAACCAGAGATATTCCTTCCTTTACAAAACAAGCGGATATTCTCATTGCCGCTATCGGCAAAGCCCGATTTATTACCGCCGATATGATCAAACCCGGCGCAGTAGTGATTGATGTCGGAATCAACCGCATTGAAGACCAGTCCACGAAAAGTGGCTATCGCCTGGTTGGAGATGTTGATTATGATGGTGTTGCAGCACTTGCATCAGCCATAACCCCCGTTCCGGGCGGGGTCGGACCTATGACCATTGCCATGCTGCTGAAAAACACTCTTCAGTCATTCCGCCGCATTAACAACCTGTAGGCGCCCATGCCCCGT
>JAAXUM010000024.1 GCA_013336025.1 Chlorobiaceae bacterium | reverse complement strand
CAACAAACCGGCATCTGTTGAAGCAGGTTTCCGTTCCGATTCACAGGGCATCGAAGTCAAGGTTGACGGCGAATTCCCGGGCGTATCGGTTGATGCAGGCGGCGGACTCCGCAGAATCCTGAACCATCCGCTCATTCCTCTGGTTCACCACGGAATGGTTGGTAAATTCAATGACTTCACCGTTGATACACAGTTGAAAATTGTCCTTCCCAAGGGATACAAGGTTCGCTACGCAGCACCTCAGTTCCGTTCGCAGAACCTTGAGGAGTATCGCTGGAGCGGCGGCGCCTACGCCCGCTGGGTTGAGCACGTCTGCAAAGGCGGCACAGGCCAGTTCGAGGTACTTTACGCTCAGTAAACCAACGAGAAACAGTTATGAAAAAGACCGGCCCCGAAAAGCCGGTCTTTTTTCATTCCCGCATTCCCTTCTCCCCACTTGCCACGGACAATCACGCGCCTCAAGCCAGAGATCCATCACTGGAGATCCCTCTCTCCGTTCGGGATGACAAGCCTCCCACATCCCACCTGACTCGCAATACGCTCTTCTTACCCGATCAACTGGAGCAGATCCTCAATCTCTTCCTTGATCTCGCGCAACAGCATCATCCTCCGCTCATCTACAATCGTGTGTTTTTTCTGTTCGTGCCCGATCTGCTTCTGCAACTTGAGAATTTCGGAGGTTTTATGGTCACCTTCAGGAGTGCGGCCCATTCCGCCCTTTACCATCTCGCTTGCCTTTCCAAGCTTGTATCCCTTTTCATAAACAAGCTCCTTGATATTGAGTACCATGGCAATGTCACGATTGGTGTATCGTCTGTTGCTGCGGGTGTCGCGTGCCGGGTTCAACTCGGTAAAAAAGTTTTCCCAATACCTGAGCAGATAGGCAGGAATGCCGACAATCTTGCTGACCTCTCCTATCGTATAGTAGCTTCTGGATGTATCGAAAGCCATGGCATGCCTCGTTCTGGTAATATTTTGTTTTTGCTCCTCTTATTATACATTACTACAGTCATATCAAAAAAAATTACAGGATGAAAAATCTGCTTGCTCTCAAACCCTATTTTTTCAGGTACAAACAGATGTACCTTGAGGGGTTTTTCTTTATCATCCTCACCAATATCTTCGGTGTCATCAGCCCGAAATTTATAGGCAATGCCATCGACGCCATGAGCCGCTCCTTTCAGCTCCGTGAAATCATCCTCAATGTCGGGCTCTATGTTCTTTTTGCCGTACTCAGCGGATTTTTTCTTTTTCTTGTCCGTCAACGAGTTATCGTCGCATCAAGGCATATCGAGTTTGACCTGAAAAACGACTACTACAACCACCTGCAGCAACTTCCCCGCCGTTTTTACGACCATACCGGCACGGGAGAGATCATTTCGAGAGGAACAAACGACCTGAATGCCGTCAGGGAATTTCTCGGACCGGGAGTCATGTACTCCTTCACCACCTTTTTCCGATTGATTTTTGCCGTTGCAGCCATGGTATCGCTCTCGCCAATACTTACCTTGTTTGCGCTTCTTCCCGCTCCCATCCTCAGTTATTCGGTATACAAAATCGGCCGATCGATGCAGAAACAGTCAAAAAGCATTCAGGAAAGCTATGCCGGGATAACCAATCTTGTGCAGGAAAACCTCTCCGGCATAAAAATCGTAAAAAGCTATACCAGGGAAGCTGCCGAAATCAAACGGTTTGAAACCGTCAACCGCCAGTACTATCGGAAAAACCTTGTGCTTGGCAAACTGCAGGCTCTGTTTTTCGCCTTTTTAACCACACTTTCGGCTTTATCTCTCATCCCGGTCATCTGGATCGGAGGAATCAACGTCATGAACGGAACCATGACCGTCGGCGATATAACCCAGTTTATCGTCTATGTCTCCATGCTGAGCTGGCCGATCATCTCAATAGGATGGGTAACCAGCATTGTACAGAAAGCTGCGGCATCGCAAGCCCGACTGACCGAAATCCTCGACGCGTCAACAACGATCAGCGATGAAAATCCCCCACCTGATCCAGCACCTCAGCAAGCGAATTTAAGCGACGGTCTCTCGTTGCGAAAGATCAGCTTTCACTATCCGAACCAGCCTGACAACGAGGTGTTGAACAACATCTCGCTTGACATTGCGCCGGGCTCAAAGGTTGCGTTCGTCGGAGCAACTGGTTCAGGAAAAACTACGCTCGTCAATCTTCTCCCCCGACTCTACGATCCGACAAAAGGAAAGGTTCTGCTTGACGGAGTTGATATCAGAACGCTCTCGCTTGAAACCCTTCGGGAAGAGATCGGCTTTGTTCCGCAAGCCAATTTTCTCTTCTCTGACACCATCGCGCACAACATCGACTACGGCAACCGTAATCCGGAACCTGAACAGATTATCGAAGCAAGCCGTATCGCCATGCTCTATGACGATGTGCAGGACTTCCCCGACAAATTTGATACCATGCTCGGCGAAAAAGGAATCAACCTTTCAGGCGGACAAAAGCAGCGTGCGTGTATTGCAAGAGCGCTTGCCCGGAAACCCAAAGTGCTCATTCTCGACGACGCACTCTCGGCAGTCGATACCGCAACCGAGGCAAGGATCTTCGAAGCCATGCTCAGGAGCCTCCCCGAAACAACCATCATCCTGATCAGCCACCGGATCTCGACAGTAAAAAACTGCGACAGGATTTTTGTGCTCGACAAAGGCACCATTGCGGAGAGCGGCACGCACGAAGAGCTCATTACACAAGAGAGCCTCTATGCGGAGCTCTACAACCATCAGCTTCTCGAAGACGAAATCCTCTCCTTGTCCTGAAAACAGCTACTCGCTCGTCACCCTCACCTTTCGGGCATTGGCAATTGCTTTCTCCTTCACCATATTGACATCGCTGCCCGGTTCGTCGTAAGCGAGCGTTACGCCCATTCGACGATAAGGGCGGGTTGCCGGTTTTCCGAAAATACGAATATCGGTGCAAGGCTCACCGAGAGCCTCTTCAATGCCGCTGTAATAAGGGTCCTTCCCCTCTCTGTCGGCTGACACCACAGCGCTCGCACCCACCCGCAGCAGTTCGATCTTCGGAATGGGCAGCCCTAAAACCGCCCGCGCATGAAGCTCGAACTCCGTAAGGTTCTGCGTGCCGGCCAGCGTCACCATGCCGGTATCGTGCGGACGGGGGGAGAGCTCCGAAAAATAAAGCCCGTCATCGGCCAGAAAAAACTCCACACCCCAGATACCCGCGCCTGTCAGGGAACGAGTCACTTTTTCAGCGATCTCCTGAGCCTCATGCAGCTGCGCATCGCCGATTCGGCAGGGCTGCCAGCTCTCCTGATAATCACCCCGCTCCTGACGGTGCCCGATGGGCGGACAGAAAAGCGTCGGGCCGTTTTTTTGCGTGACGGTCAAGAGCGTAATCTCGGTATGGAACGGCACAAAGGCCTCAACAATCACCTCCACACTATCACCGCGCCTGCCGCTTTGCGAATAGCTCCAGGCATGTTCAATGTCAGCCTCCGTTTTAACGGTTGACTGCCCCTTGCCCGACGAGCTCATCAGCGGTTTTACCACGCAGGGAACTCCCACCTCCCCTATCGCCCTCTTCAGCTCTTCCTTCGATGCTGCGTAACGATACGTCGCCGTTCGAAGACCAAGCTCTTTCGAAGCCAGATCGCGAATAGCTTTCCGGTTCATGGTGAAATTGGCGGCACGGGCCGAAGGCACAACCTGTATCCCCTCTTTTTCATAATCGTAAAACCTCTCGGTACGAATAGCCTCGATTTCAGGCACGATCACATCGGGCTGATGCCGGGCAACGATGGCATCGAGAGCCGCACCGTCGAGCATATTGATCACCTCCCGCCGGTCAGCCACCTGCTGCGCAGGAGCATCATTATAGCTGTCAACGGCAATCACAAAGTGCCCCAGACGTTTAACGGCAATGACAAACTCCTTGCCCAGCTCCCCGCTGCCCAGCAGCATGATTTTTTTTTGTTTCACGGTTTAAATGTATTCCTGAAAAATAGTTGCTGTTGAAGTGCCCAATTCTGCAATATCCCGGTTATAACCGATCCTCTTCACCCGGCTCGGCACCCCCACCCTTGAACGCGCCCCGGAAAACTTTTCACGACTGCCTCTTGCAGCCCTTGCCTGCAGGTACTCTTCAGCCATCAAGAGGGATATTTTTTCAGTATATGCCGAATTATCTCCATCGAGAATATCGTCTCTATCAGAGCCCTCCAACTCAAACGCAGGAAGCTCACTTTTCGGACAGCTAAAAACTCAAGAATCAGCAAAACAGAAAAAGCAATGTCAATATTATCGCGGCCTGCCATTGATTGCTGATGAAGATAAGCGCCTTTGCCAGATCGGAATACACTGATAAAAACACTGGTATCAATGACAATGTCATACACATGGTTATTATAGACAATACCGTTTATTCGCACAATTTTTTTTGATAGTGATCTGCCTGTTCCCCCGTCAAGTCAAGGTGATGCAACTGGATAGTTATTTTTTATCGCCTCACGAACCAAACCCTGTGTTAATCAAGGTGACAGAGTCATTCGAAATCAACACAGATATTGTCAGACAAAACGAGATCATACGCTTGCGCAGCAGGTTAACATGAAGCTTCTCCACATCGTTTGCCTCATGAACATCATAGAGTTTCCTGTCAGACATGAGCATGCACGACGGCAGCATCCACTGATAATAACGGGTACTTGAATCGGAATTCAAGAGCAGGAGTGACTGTCCATAGCATAGTTTATGGAGAGGTTGCTTTGCTGGCGGTTTTCGGGCTTCTCCAATGAGTATCCCGGAAAAATGTTTAGCAACTCACCCGACATCGTTGTAATTTGCTTCATGCCCCTGGACTCCTTGTAAACGTCAGTGATAACAAAGGTTCTGGCACTTTTACTATCACTGTTTTTCAATTATTCCCGGCAATTTTTCATTTTCACAAGACTCTCCCTGGTACGGTCAGGTTAAACCTTATCATGCTTTATATGCAAACGCTCAATGTTCTGATTATCGATGATGAAATCAATATTCGCAAGACACTATCGGTTTTCATGGAAACACGCGGGTATCGAGTTAAAGCAGTGAGCAATTCCCGAGATGCTCTTGCGGTGGCAGAACAGGAGGTTTTTGATCTTGCATTTGTTGATGTACGTTTAGGTACCGAAAATGGTCTTGATCTGGTTCAGTCGCTTTTGAATTCTTTTCCATGGATCAAAGTCGTTGTGATTACGGCCTATGCGTCAATAGCGTCAGCAGTTGAAGCCATAAAACGTGGAGCTGTTGACTATATTCCAAAACCGTTTACTCCCGATCAACTTGAGATCATTACAGAAAGACTTGCATCCGTCAGCAGTATGGAGCAGCGAATTGCCCTGTTGCAGGAAAACTTGAATCGAATTCATCCTGAAACGATTTTCACATCTGCTTACCCTGTCATGCAACGGGTTATCGAATTAGCCCGCCAGGTCGCATCTTCCGAAGCTGTTGTCCTGTTAAGAGGCCCGAGCGGTACAGGAAAAACCGCTCTGGCTCATGCTATTCATACATGGAGCCACAGGTCAAAAAAACCATTTGGAGTTGTTTCCTGCCCGTCATTAAGCGGTGAACTGCTTGAAAGTGAGCTCTTCGGTCATATCAAGGGTTCATTCACCGGAGCTGTCAGAAATAATCCCGGAAAGGTATCTTCCTGTGAAGGCGGAACACTGTTTCTTGATGAGATTGGTGATCTTCCCCTTGCCATTCAGCCCAAACTCCTTCGTTTTATTCAGGAGCGTGAATATGAACGGGTTGGTGATCAGCAAACGCTGAAGGCTGATATCAGGATCATTGCGGCCACCAATACCGCCCTGGAAAACGCTGTAAAGGCAGGCAATTTCCGTGAAGACCTTTTTTACAGGCTTAATGTTATCCAGATAGATCTGCCTCCCCTTGCCGAAAGGCCTGATGATGTTGAACAGTTTGCCGAAAATATGCTGCGATTTTTTTCAGCACAGAACCATAAAAAACTTGCAGGATTTACCGATACAGCTCTTCATGCCCTTAGACGTTATCACTGGCCCGGAAATATCAGGGAATTACGCAACACGGTTGAACGCGCTGTGATTCTCAGTAAGGGAGAACGTATCGGGGCAGAGGATTTGCCTGACACTATTGTCGCAAAAACGAATCCTGTTCGTATAGGCGATCCTTTAACCCTTGAGGTCCTCGAAGAAAATCATATACGCGGCATTCTCGCATCAGCAAAATCCCTTCAGGAAGCCGCAAATCTTCTGGGTATTGATCAGGCCACTTTGTGGAGAAAACGTAAACAATACGGAATCTGATGCACGATGCGCCTTGTAAAATGCAATGTTATTTCTTCTCTGTTCTTGTTTTCTGCAAGATACTTATTCACTCCTCTCTCCTGATGTTTTCAATTCTCGTCTCCCGAAGAGGATTGAAAAATGCATGCCCTCTTTAGTCATTTCATTGATTTTTAAAAAATTACGGTGATCAGCACCCGGCTTTGCCCTTGATTCATCAGGGACAATCGCTATGGCACGTTATTTGCAGCTATACATGAGGAGGAACTATAACTATGGTCAGCATTCGGCAAAAACTTGTATTAGGATTTGGAGGGCTGCTTCTTATTGTTGCAGCCATGGGCGTTCTCACTATCCGGCATATTGATGCCCTCGGTGGAGCTGTTGATGTCATTCTCAGGCAGAACTATCGCAGTGTTGTCGCCTGCCAGGAAATGACAGAATCTCTTGAACGTATTGACAGCGGAGTATTGTTTACCTTTGCCGGTCATTACGATGAAGGTATGAGCGCTATCAGGCAGCATGAAAAGAACTTCCGCAGTGCATTGCAAGTTGAGCTCGGCAACATCACACTGCCGGGAGAAGCTCGGAAAGCAAGACGTATCCGTGATTTGTTCATGGAGTATGCAAAGGTTATCGAAGATGTTACCGCTCCATCAACATCTCTCTCCCTGAGGCAGAAACGATATTTTTCTTCCCTGCTGCCGCTTTTTCAGGAAATCAGACAACTCTCCGGTGAGGTTCTTGAAATGAACCAATCCTCTATGCATCAGGCAAATAATAATGCTCGCAGGATGGCTGCATCGGCTCACAATGCCATGCTTGTTACGATTTTTGCCAGTGCCGTTATTGCCCTTTTGTTCAGCTATCAGTCACATCGATGGATTCTCCTGCCGATTAAAAAGCTTACAGCATCTGCAGAAGAAATCAGAAAAGGAAACCTTGATCTTGTGCTTGACACCACTTCCAACGATGAAATCGGACTGCTTTCAAGGTCATTTAACGACATGGCCTCGACTCTGCGCAAAATGCGTAAAACAGATACGGATACACTGCTCCGTACCAGAAGTGCAACACAGGAGGTGTTCAAGGTACTTCCATCACCCATAGCTTTGCTTGATCAGAACGGAAAAGTTGAAGTTGCCACTGAAACAGCAGAAAGCTATTTCGGTATGAAACCGGGAGTCAATGTTCACGATCTTGGGCACGAGTGGCTGAGGAAATTGCTTCAGAAAGCTTATCGACAGGATTACGCAACTGAAAGCGGAGAAGAAAACAGCTTTATTCAGCATTTTATTGGAAATCGGGAATACTTTTTTCAGCCTCAGATAGTTCTTGTTCCAGCCGGAACCGCGCTGATTCTCAAGGATGTAACACTGGTTTTCGAACAGCTTGAACTGAAGCGCAGCGTTATTGCAACGGTTTCCCACCAGCTTAAGACACCTTTAACATCCTTGAGGATGTCGATACATCTGCTGCTTGAAGAGCGTGTAGGCAACCTGAACGAACAACAGTCAGACCTCCTGTTTGCCGCACGGGACGAAAGTGAACGACTGGTGCATATCCTTGATGATCTGCTGAATCTCAATCAAATAGAATCCGGAAAAGCAAATCTGAATGTTTATCCGCTATCTCCTTCACGTATCGGTAGCGAAGGAATAGAACTTTTTGCTCTGCATGCACGTGATCATGGAGTAACTCTTGTCAATACTATTGATGAAGGGCTCCCCGATATTATTGCAGATCCTGAACGGATCCGCCATGTGTTTGCCAATCTCCTGTCAAATGCATTGCGGTTTACTCTCCCTGGTGGCACCGTTACGTTACGTGCAGTTGAAGAGCATGATGACATCCGGTTTTCCATTGAGGATACCGGAGAGGGTATTGCAAAAGAACATCACGCACATCTTTTTGAACAGTTTTATCGGGTTCCAGGACAACCGGCAGAAAGCGGTATAGGACTCGGACTCTCAATTGTCAAGGAGATTGTTGAAGCTCATGGCGGAAGAGTCGGAGTCGAAAGCAATTCAGGAACAGGTTCGGTTTTCTGGTTCACCATACCCACGCAAAAAAACACCAATGATAATCAAGGCACAATATAAAAAGAGGATAACCATCATGAACGTCTATCATGACCTGTTTACCGCCATACTCATTTTTCTGCTTCTGGCAGGGTTTGCCGCATTGTCGGGCATCATTTTTCATATCGGAGGTTAACACATGGAGATTGTCGTATTACTCACTTTTTTTGGCTGCATGGTTTATCTGGTCTATGCCATTGTCAATCCCGAGAAATTTTAAAATTATCAACTCATGATACTGCTGTTTTTATTGGTGCTTATTGGTCCAGCACTGTTGTCGTGGCCTCTTGGTCGCGCCATGACACTCTTGATAGATCCTGGTCACAATTCAACTTATGGTCGCTGGACTTCGGGGATTTTCAGCAAAACAGGAGGGCTCGCTGCCGTTGAAGAGCAGGACTGGAAGCGCTATCTGTTTTCAATGATAATTTTCAATATCGTCATGTTTGCTTTCGTAACGATTGTTCTTGCCCTGCAGCAGTGGCTGCCGCTCAATCCCGATGGAAAGGAGGCGCTTGAGGCGAGCCTTATTTTTAATACTGCGGCATCCTTTGTCACAAACACCAATCTCCAGCACTACTCCGGCGAGGCATCCATGAGCTATTTTTCCCAGCTTTTTGGTTTGATGTGGCTGCAGTTTGTTTCGGCTGCGACAGGAATTGCCTGCCTTGCGGCTCTTGCCAGAGCGCTGGGCGGAAGACAGACGGTCGGCAACTTTTACACCGATCTGATGCGTATCACCCTTTTTATTTTGCTGCCGCTTGCTCTGCTTGTAGCCCTTCTTCTTCTTGCAGGAGGCGTTCCGATGACCATGAATGGTGCCGTAATTGCCCATACACTTGAACATGCGACACAAACCATAGCCCGTGGCCCGGTAGCTGCCATGGTGGCCATCAAACAGCTCGGAACAAATGGCGGAGGTTTTTTCGGGCCGAATTCAACCCATCCTTTCGAGAACCCTACGTTCTTTACCAATATCATTGAGTGTACCAGTATTGTTCTGATTCCAATGGCTGCGGTATGGATGTTCGGACGCATAACGGGACGAATGCGCGATGCAGCGGTTATTTTTACCGTTATGATGTCACTGCTTCTGTTAAAAGGAGTAGCGTCCATATGGCTCGAAGGTGATCCAACAGCCGCATTTTCAGGACTCCCTGTCGAGCTGTCATCGAATCTTGAAGGCAAGGAGCTTCGCTTCGGCTCTGGTGCCGGCGCTCTTTGGGCAGCAGTGACGACAGCTACCAGTAATGGTTCGGTCAACTGTATGCATGACAGTCTTAATCCGCTGACCGGACTTGTCCCCCTTGCCGGTATGTGGATGAATGTCGTTTTTGGCGGGGTTGGCGTTGGTCTTATCAACATGTTCATTTTTATCATCGTCGGTGTATTTATCTGCGGCATGATGGTTGGCCGTACCCCGGAATATTTTGGGCGTAAAGTTGAAACCCGTGAAATGACGCTTGCGCTCCTTGCACTGCTGGTTCATCCTGCACTGATTCTCGGCGGGACTGCACTTTTTGCGGCTACTCCCGCAGGAGCTGCGACTGTACTCAACACCGGGGCTCATGGATTTACTGAAATACTCTATGAGTTTACTTCAGCCGCAGCCAACAACGGTTCAGGTTTCGAAGGGCTTGGAGATAACACGGTTCCCTGGAACATCGCTACGGGTATGGTGATGTTACTGGCCCGTTATATTCCGATTATTCTGCCTCTTGCCATTGCCGGTTCACTGGCGGCGAAAAAACCGGTTCCGGAAACTGCCGGGACTCTCCGTACCGATACCCTGCTTTTTACCTTCATTATTTTCGGCAGCGTTGTTTTTATCGGGGCACTGCTTTTTCTGCCGGTAGCGGTGCTTGGTCCTGTAGCTGATCATCTTGCCGCATTAAAGCATTGAATCAGCATGAAATTTCTGAAAGCATTAATCATAACATCATGATGAACAGTAATTCTTTTTCGAGCGCCTATGATCAGGCAAAATCCGGGCGCCGTCAAGCGAGAAACGCATCAATTTTTGAAAAAAAACTGGTGCTGAATGCTCTCAGCCGATCAATAATGATGCTTGATCCGAGGGCAATGGCAAAAAATCCGGTCATGTTTGTCACTGAAGCCGGAGCTTTCCTGACAACGCTTATCGCTGTTTCAAATGCACTGACCGGAGCCGGGCATCAGTTCTATACCGTAGCGGTCATGCTTATCCTGTGGCTTACGGTGATGTTTTCCAATTTTGCTGAAGCCCTGGCGGAAGCTCGTGGCAAAGCACAGACTGACACGCTCAAACGAACACGACAAAATACCGTCGCCCGAAGAGTAATACATGGCAGGGAAGAGTCTGTAAGTTCTGACGATTTGCAAGAGGGTGATCAGGTTATTGTTTTGACAGGGGAAATTATTCCTGGAGATGGAGAGGTTGTCGAGGGCGCTGCCATGGTCGACGAATCGGCTATTACCGGCGAATCAGCGCCGGTTGTAAGAGAGGCTGGCGGCGACAGGTCGGGTGTCGTTGGTGGAACAAGAGTCATCTCTGATCATATTATCGTGCGCATTTCAGTTTCAGCCGGGCATTCTTTTCTTGATAAA
>JAAXUM010000444.1 GCA_013336025.1 Chlorobiaceae bacterium | reverse complement strand
CATCCCGGATCTCCGTATTCCGGGCGAAAAGTACTGCTTGTCGATGATTCAGCCCTGAACCGGGACCTGCTTGCCATGTATCTTAGAGATTCCGGGATCGAGGTGACGGTTTCTGATAATGGCGGTCAGGCGCTGGAGATTTTGAAGAGTCAGGATTTCGAACTGCTGATAACTGATATTCATATGCCGGGAATGGATGGACTCGAGCTTACCCGCAGGATTCGATCGAGCAGAAACCAGCGCTTGAGCCAACTGCCGGTTATTGGTCTTAGCGGAGCGGTCGACGAAGAGGATGCTGCAAAAAACGCAGGAATGAATGAATTCCGTATTAAAACCGACAGCCCGAATCTTCTGCTTGCCTCTATTGTCAGGCAATTGTCTTTTCCTGCTCCGAATACGCTTTCGGAAAGTACCGTGAAAGAGGATACGCCGTCAGACAGGGTTCCGTCAGCATATGGTCTCTCATCCCTGGAGAGTGAAGAGCTTCTGGAAGTTTTTCTTGACGAGTTTCGTGATACTCCTGCATGTTTGCGACGGGCTCTGGAAGAAAACGATATCAAGAGCATGAAAGAGCAGTCGCACAAACTGAAAGGGAGTGCCGCCATTCTCGGTGCTATTTCACTCAGTAAGGTTGCCGAGGAACTTGAACTGCATTGTCGTTTCGAAAAAACTGACGACCCTGGACCAAAGGTTGAACGTATCATCAGGGCTTTGGAGGAACTGTCAATAAAAAAGAGCTGAAGTACCCGAATCCGGGTTTGAAACAATCCTTTTTTATCACCTCTACAGGATTTGTCATCCTATGGAATAAAAAGTGTGAACCCTCTGCCGGAAAAAATGGTTAAAGGAGTTGCATTGTTAAACACGACGTTATTGAGGTGAATCTGAAACATGGCACTCTTTTTACCGGCAACAAGAAACCTCGGTGGAGCAAGGTTTCGAGACGTTTCTGTTTTTGTGCGTTGATGGTTATGTCTGGAGTTTTTATGGCCGGGGCAGACGCTGGTGCTCCTGTTACCGCAGAGGATTACTACAAAAGCGGTAAGGCTAAATACAAAAACGAGAACTATACCGGTGCAATCGAAGATTACAACAAGGCAGCGGAACTGGCTCCTGACGTTGCGAAAATCTACGGAAGCCGGGGTGCTGCAAGGCGCAAGATTGGTGATAGGGAGGGTGCTATTGCCGATGCACAAAAGGCTGCTCGACTTGGCGACAAGGATGCCCGTAGGATTCTGCGCATGCTTGATCTTGGCTGGTAATAACCGTTTCGATTAAAGCGCAGGCAGAGGCGAAAAGGTGCTGAATTCCTCTCCCCTTGCCTGGGCAGGTATAATGTCTGATAATAGGGAGATCATTATGGATATCCGAGAGTTGATTGATACGTATCATCAGGCGTGGACGAGTGGCGATTTTGCTGCTGCGCGTGCCTGTCTGGCTGATGATCTTGATTTCCGTGGCAGTATGGATGCTTTTTCGAAGGCCGACGATTTTATTGTTGCACTCATGCAGTTCGGGCAGATGCTGCGCAATGTCACGGTGCTGAAACGTTTTTATGATCATGACGGTGCCGC
>JAAXUM010000214.1 GCA_013336025.1 Chlorobiaceae bacterium | reverse complement strand
CCTTCGCGTTGTGCCGCCTGATTTAATGGCGCCTGCCGCTGAATCAAAAATTTTCAGAAAACTCATCAGCCCTGAAGAGCTGCCCCCGCCGCTAAGCTGCTCACCACCTGAACGAAGACTTGAGTAGTTGGTGCCTGAACCACTGCCGAACTTGAAAACCCTTGCTTCCCGAACGGCAAGATCAAAAATCCCCCCGTCATTGACCAGATCATCCTTGACCGACTGGATAAAACAGGCATGAGCCTGCGGTCTTGTGTAGGCATCCTCCGACTCCCTGACTTCGAGCGTCTCCGGATCGACATGGTAGTGCCCCTGGGCAGGACCCTCAATGCCGTAGGCAAAATTAAGACCAGTATTAAACCATTGCGGAGAATTAGGAGCACCCATCTGTCCGAGCAGCATAAAAGCCGTCTCATCATAAAATGCCTCGGCATCTTCAGGAGTATCGAAATAACGGTACTTTTCACCCCATGACTTCCAGCATCCGGCAAGACGATGTACAACCTCCCTTATCGAATGCTCGCTGCCCGTAACAGGATTTCCCGCATCATCCAGAAGAACATTGCCCGCATCATCATGTTGCGGTACACCTGTTTTACGAAAATATTTCTGGGCAAGAATATCAGCAGCCATTTGCGACCACTGCTTGGGAACTTCAATATCGGTCATTTCAAAAACCTTCGATCCATCGGGATTTCGCAGCACCGAACTTCTCGTCGTGTAATCAAAACGATCAAACACATTTTCGCCTTTGGCGGTAAACAAACGGGATATTTTCACAATAATTCTCCAGGGTCAGGGTTGCAGAATAAATGCAAGTTATTGCTTTATAATATCTTGGCAGAATAAAAACCGGACAATACCGCTTCATGGTACCGTATATCAATGCCTGTTTTTCAATATAACAATAATCGAAAAATCAGATAAACATCCAGTGTATGAGGCAGTTATCTCTTTTTCACGAACACAAGAATAAGCAATAAGATTGAACGTCGGTTTCTGCCTGACTTTCTTCCCGAAGTCATGCGGCAGTGGCTTGCTGGCAGGTCTCCTGACTTTGAACGGCTGCCTGCGTAACATGCAGGCGTAAAAATAGTTAAACCTTCCCCCGCATTCCCGGGTGGAAAACGCTAAAGCAACGGAGTGGTTTAATCCTGCTGAACAATCGATGAAAACGGAGCCGTTTACAGCTCTTGTTCAGCATACCGTCATACAGTTGCGGGAACAGTGTACGAATATCGCGTACTTCCCTATTATCCGGATCCTTACATCCGGCACCAGAAAGAAAAAGAACAGTCTAACACCACAAAGAGTAAGAATTTTTCCGGCAATCGACAACAGAAAAATCGTGATTGCTACTTCTTTTTCCAATCACCCGGATCAACGGAAACAAGCCAGTCGAGTGTTTTTTCAACCCCTTTCCAGAGCGGAACAGACGGCTCCCAGCCAAGAAGCCGCCGAGCTTTACCGGTATCGACCATAACTCTTGAAGCAAGCAGTTTCACTGCCTGACGCGTCAGGAGCGGCCTTTTTGTACTGCCAATGGCACCATACACCAACTCCATTGCATGAGCAAGAACAAGCACCAGACCAAACGGCAGATACAGGGATGGAGCCGGTGCACTGATCCTGCCGGCGATGCTCGCGGAAAGCTCCTCAAGCGTTATGCTGTTACCGTCACAGGCAAGAAAATCCTCCCCCAAAGCATTCTGGTGTGAAGCCGCAAGCATGAGCAGGTCAACAAGATTGTCGATATAAATCAGATTCAAGCCTGCCCTGACCTGCCAGTAAAAAAAACGACGGTTCCTGATTGCATCCGCAAGAAGAGGAAAAAGCGTCGTATCTCCAGGCCCGAAAACAAGTGAAGGATAGACGACACTGACCGGCAAGCCCCTCTCTTTGTATTGCCAGACAACCTCTGTCCCTTCGATCTTGGTATCGGGGTACTGTTCTCCCCGTTTTGTACAGGGCTCCTGCTCGTCAAGACGTTCAAGCCGAAAATGATCGAACACCTCATAGGTGCTGAGATAGACGAGTCGCCGAATACCCTCATGTTCAGAAGCTTCACAGATATAACGGGTGCCTTCGACATTAACCGCCCTGAACTCCTCCCAATCTCCCCAGTCAGAAGCAAGGGCCGCTGCATGAAAAACGAGATTGCACCCCTTTACTGCCCGCTTGACAGCATCACGGTCACGAAGATCACCCTCAACAACTTCAACACCGAGGCGCTTAAGTTGCCCGATTCGGGAATTTCCCTGACGAACAAGCACCTTAACCCGAAACCCCTTCTCGAAACAGCGGGATACCAGATGAGATCCGATAAAGCCGGAAGCCCCGGTCACTAAAGCAACAGTCATAATGCAAATCGGTTAGAGGTACCCTTTACACAAAAAAAGTTATCAGGAAGGAATAAGTGACTCGTCAAGGTAACGCATCCAACAGTCAAATAAAACATTCAGCCTTTATTGAATTTCTCCCTTCAGGCCATCCCGATACCAACAGCAACATACGACAGGAGAATCAGTCGATTTCACTATTTCAGCGATTCCCGCCATCCGGTAACCATGATTTGCCGGACGAAGGTTCTGGTCATGAATAGAGCGACAGACATCACGCCGGCTTTTCATCAGTTTCACATGAAGGCAGTCGGATCAGGAAAGCAAACTTTATGGAAAAGGTGCAGCAAGGGCTCATCTTGCTCATCTCAAATCATGTTATCCGGTCATCATTGATAACACCATGGAATTGATGTATTTTAAAAAGAAAATGATTTGGCTGGCAGCGGTTTTAACATCAGACTCCCATGACAAAAAATTCCGATTTTTTCTGCAGCGCAGCACTTCTTCTCTCTATGCTTCTCGTCCTGAGTGCCTGCAGCAGCAAAGACAGCACGAAAACACCCCAACCACTCAGCTATGAGATGAAACGTATTGAAAAGATCTATAGCAACGGCGAAACAACTGAGGCGAACAAATCCTGGTGCAAATGCAGGTATCCTGTTTTTACTGATGGCAAATCTGCAGACGCGATAAACGCTTGCCTGCTCAACTGGATTGCCGACAGCACAGCGATTGCTCCGGGAAAAGGTTATACGGGAAACAGATCCATCGAAGCGCTGGCCGATAACTTTCTCAGGGATTACGAAAAGATAAAAAATGAGTTTCCGGTCAACTGGCCTTACGAATTCGAACTTGAAGGATCAGTAATACTCAACAGATCCGGACTCCTGAGTGTCGAACTCTCAAATTATTCGTTTACCGGTGGCGCTCATGGCTCCAGTCATACGGAATACTTCGTATTCGATACGCTGGCAGGCAATCGACTCGTGCCGGGTGATGTTTTTACCGAAGGATTCAAAGAACCTCTGAACAAGCTCATCGACAGCCGTTACCGCAAGATGAAAGGACTCTCTTCAACAGACCGGCTCGACGGGGAAAAAGGCATGCTCTTCGAAAACATCATTCATTTCAACAACAACTTCGCAATCACAGACTCCGGAGTGAGTTTTTTCTACAACCAGTATGAGATTGCCGCCTATGCCTATGGCCCCACCAGAATAGATCTCTCCTACAGTGACCTGTCCGTTATTCTGCGACCAAAGTTCAGATCGTTATAGGGTTGTTGTTCAGACGACTCTGTTAATGGCACCAGAATAACAACGAGTATTCCACACCTTCAAAACACCGAATCCTCAGCTCCTGATTCAGGAATAAAAAAACCATGATTTGATGACGGGATATAAACAATCCTGAACAAGAAAAAATACTTTTTTCAAAAAAGGCTCTGATGTTGTAAATTATTTCAAATAAATAACTAATAGTGAAAAAATATATAGATACAGATAGAAACAGCAAGCTCTTTTCAGCAATTTTCGAATACTGATCACCAGGAGAAGAATCTTGTCAGCGCTCTGTTTCACCTTCTTTTAGCGTATTTATTTTTTATAAAACAAGTATTTAACTTGACTTATACGCGTCATTTCGTAGTGTTTTTTT
>JAAXUM010000213.1 GCA_013336025.1 Chlorobiaceae bacterium | reverse complement strand
GAGTGGCGGGTGCGGCCTGTCCGGGCTTTTTAACCATTCAGCTATGTAACCATTACCTTCAGGGGGTACAGGGGGCTTTTGCCCCCTGTAAAAAATATTTTTTTTCGTATGGCGCTCTATTACGATTTACCGGTATACCGTGATGTCTACTCCCTGATTCTCAATTGTCTTTCTTCCATTACTTCACGCAGCGCTTGATTTAAGAATCCCTCCAGCAAATCGCCTTGAAAAGCTTTCCGGCAAGCGAAACGAATTTTACAGCATTCGGATTAATGATCAGTGGCGGATCATATTCAAATGGGTTGATGGAAATGCATCAGAAGTAGAAATTATTGACTATCACTAATATGAAATGAACAGTCTGAAAAATATTCATCCGGGAGAGGTGTTGATGGAAGAGTTTTTGGTTCCATTGGAGATCTCTGCGTACAGATTATCCAAAGATATCGGGATCCCTCAGACCCGGATATCTGAAATAGTGAAAGGGAAAAGACGCATAACGGCAGACACGGCATTACGTCTTTCGCAATATTTCGGGAATTCCGCAAAGTTCTGGCTTGGTTTGCAGGCTGATTATGATATTGAACAAGGCATGAAGAACCGCAAAGCGGAAATACATTCAATTCTTCGCTTCAAAATCAGCGTAGTATAAGATGAGTTATCCTGCATGAGAGAGCAGTGCCATCCATGCGCAGGTCGGTGAAAACGTGACCTGCGCAGTGAGTGACGGATGAGGGTTATCGGGCGGGGTTGACTTCGCTGAAGGTTTTCAGTCCAAGTCCGTAGAGATGGATAAACCCGGCGGCGGCTTTGTGGTTGAAGGTGTCGGCTTCGGTGTAGGTTGCCAGTTCCTCGTTGTAGAGCGAGTTGGGCGATGTTCTGCCGAGCAGCGAAAGCGATCCCTTGTAGAGCTTTACCCTTACCAGACCGGTTACCGGTTTCTGGGTTTCTTCGATAAAGGCGTCAAGCGCGTGGCGCATGGGGGAGAACCAGAGTCCGTTATAGATGATGTTTGCGTAGTCCTGGCTGATGTTCTTTTTGTACTGGAAAACGGTTTTTTCAAGCGTGAGCCGTTCGAGTTCGCGGTGTGCGAAGTGCAGGATTGTTGCTGCCGGCGCTTCGTAGATCTCGCGCGATTTGATGCCGACAACGCGGTTTTCGATCATATCAAGTCTTCCGACGCCGTTTGCGGCTCCGGTTTCGTTGAGTTTCATGATCAGTTCAAGCCCGCTCATTGTTTTGCCGTCAAGCGAAACAGGCACGCCCTGCACAAACTCGATATCCACAACGGTGGGGCGGTCAGGTGCGTTTTCAGGCGAGGTGGTTATCTGGTAGGCATCTTCGGGAGGCGCAACCATCGGATCTTCAAGAACGCCGCACTCGATGCTGATTCCCCAGATGTTCTCGTCAATCGAGTAGGGGCTTTTCTTTGTTGCCGAAACCGGGATGTTGTGTTCGAGCGCATAGGCTATCTCTGCCTCACGCGAGGTGAACTCCCATTCGCGTAGCGGAGCAAGCACTTTGAGATGCGGTGCAAGCGAGGCAAAGGTTACCTCAAATCGAACCTGGTCGTTCCCTTTGCCGGTACAGCCGTGTGCCAGCATGGTGCACCCTTCGGCAAGAGCGGCATCGACTATGGCTTTGGCCAGCAGCGGACGGCCGAGGGCTGTTGCCAGGGGGTAGACATCTTCATAGAGAGCTCCGGCCTTGAGGGCTTTCCAGATGTACTCTTCGACAAACTCTTTGCGGAGATCGACAAACTGAAATGCCGATGCTCCGGTGGCTATTGCTTTTGATTCGAGGTTTTCGATCTCTTTCTGCTGGCCGAGGTTTCCGGTAACGGCAACGATTTCGGCGTCGTATTTGTCTTTAAGCCATTTGATCATGATAGAGGTATCAAGTCCGCCGGAATAGGCTATGGCGATTTTTTCCTTGCTCATACAGGTTTATGATTATGCGTTTTGTGAAAGATTATCCTGAATATAGTTTACAAGCTCTGAAATCTGCTTAATCGAGCCGGGAATGACCAGAACCGTATCATCACCGGCAATGGTGCCAAGAATCATCGGGCTTTTGAGTTCGTCAAGAAAGGAACCTACGCCGTGCGCCCTGCCGGGAAGGGTTCTGATGATGATGGCTGTTTCGTTTGCCTTGACGGACAGTACTTCAACGCCGACAAGGCCTTTAATGATCCATCCGGGATTTTTTTCGGAAAAGACAAGCCGGTAGCCTTTTGAGTCACGCGAGCGGACAACACCGATTTCATTGCAGTCGCGTGACAGGGTGGCCTGGGCAACCCTGATGCCGGCACTGTTGAGAAGCCGCATCAGGTCGTGCTGATTGCCAACTTCATGCTGGCGCAGAATCTCTCTGACCTTCAACTGCCGTAACTGCTTGTTCATGTTGTTCAATGCTCCTTATGCCTTGATCTTTTTTGCCGCATTCATCAGGCGGTGAGTCAGATGGAATTTTCTGTACATATCATGGTTCAGCAGTTTCACCAGAAGCGCTTTCTGAACGTGGAGCCGGTTTTCAGCCTCGTCAAGCACGATGGATTGCGCTCCATCCATAACCTCAGCGGTGATCTCCTGACCTCTGTGTGCGGGCATGCAGTGCATCACCACAGCGGAGGGTTTTGCAAGCCGGAGGAGAGTGCTGTTGATCTGGAAGGGGCTGAATATTTTAACGCGCTCCTCGATCTCGTCTTCCTGTCCCATGCTTGTCCAGACATCGGTATAGAGCACGTCGGCATCGGTTGCGGCCTCTTTCGGGTCTTGGGTGATGTCGATCCGGCTTACGCCAGCTGCTCTTGCTTCGTTGAGAAGCCGTTCATCCGGCATGTACCCTTCAGGACAGGCGAGAACGAAGTGAAAGGGGAGGATGCCCGCAAGTTCAATCCATGAGTTGGCAACGTTATTGCCGTCGCCGACGAAAACGATTTTAATTTCATCATGCCAGAGCTTTTTCTCATAGAGCGTAAAGGCGTCGGCAAGCACCTGGCAGGGGTGCGAAAGATCGGTGAGCGCATTGACAACCGGAATGGTTGCGTGCTCCGCAAGGGTTTCGATAACGGCGTGGTCGTGCAGACGGGCGACGATAGCGTCGTTGTATCGCGAAAGAAGCCTCGCAATGTCTTCGACGGACTCTCGGGATCCCATGCCGATAGATTTTCCGTCGAGATTGATTGAGTAGCCGCCGAGTTCGTGAATGCCGAGTTCAAACGACACTCTTGTTCGAAGCGAGGGTTTGCTGAAAATCATCGCAACGGTTTTTTTCCGTAACGGCGAAAAACTCTCTTCGGAGGCGTTCTCTTTTCTCTTTTCCTTGATAAACAGCGAGAAATCGAAAAGCTCGATGATTTTAGCGGCATCAAGGGGTGTGAATCCAAGAAAGTCGCGCTTTTTTATCGGTTGTTGTTGTGTCTGTTGCATACCGTTACCGTTTTCCGGGGTTATCGTTATCCTGTTCTGCAATGAACTGCGTGCCGACACCTTCATGGGTAAAAATTTCAAGCAGCAGGGAGTGGGTGAATTTACCGTCGATCAAATGGATTTTTCCAACGCCTCCGTCAAGCGTTTTAAAGGCTGAAAGCACTTTGGGAATCATGCCTCCGGAAATAATGCCCTGTTCTATAAAATCGGCAGCTTCGGCTTTGCAGATGGTTTTCAGTATTCTCTCACCGACATGAATGCCTTCAACGTCGCTGACATAGATCAGTTTTTCGGCTTTAAGGGCTATGGCAATGCTGCTTGCGGCATCGTCGGCATTGATGTTGTAAATGCTGCCATGCTCGTCATAGCCTATCGGCGCAATAACGGGAATCAGTCCTGCCCGGCAGAGCAGATCGATATAGAGGGTGTTGATGCTTTCCACATCACCAACCAGTCCGAGCTTGTCGGCATTCTGGCAGGGTATGGCTTTAATCGTATCGGCATCGAGTCCGCTGACGCCAACGGCTTTGCCGCCATGTTCGCTGATCAGGCGGACGATATCCTGATTCACT
>JAAXUM010000212.1 GCA_013336025.1 Chlorobiaceae bacterium | reverse complement strand
TTTTCAGCTATGTCAATAATATCAATACGAACGAAGGGGGGACACACGTCACCGGGTTTCGCAAGGCATTGACAAGAACACTGAACCTGTACGCTCAGAAAAACGATCTCCTGAAAAACCTGAAACTCTCTTTAACCGGTGACGATTTCAAAGAGGGTCTTACCGCAGTGATCTCCGTCAAGGTTGAAGAACCTCAGTTTGAAGGCCAGACAAAAACGAAGCTTGGAAACTCGGAAACGCAAAGCATTGTCGAAAGTATCGTCAATGAACTGCTTTCAGAATTTGCCGAAAGTAACCCGAATGTGATCAAAATGATCATTGAAAAGGTGAAAGGAGCGGCAATGTCGAGAGAAGCTGCAAGAAAAGCCAAAGAGCTGACCCGTAGAAAATCGGTACTTGAAAGCTCAGGACTTCCGGGAAAACTCGCAGACTGCTCAATAAATGATCCGGAACACTGCGAGCTCTATATCGTTGAAGGTGATTCGGCAGGAGGAAGTGCCAAACAGGGCAGAGACAGAAGCTTTCAGGCAATCCTGCCCCTTAAAGGTAAAATTCTGAACGTCGAAAAAGCCCGCCTGCACAAGATGCTTGAAAATGAGGAGATCAAGACCATCATTCTTGCCCTTGGCACAAGCTTCGGAGAAGAAGAATTCTCGCCTGAAAAGCTTCGCTATGGAAAAATCATCATCATGACCGATGCTGACGTTGACGGTGCGCATATCAGAACACTGTTGCTGACATTTTTCTTTCGCTATATGCGATCATTGATCGAAGCCGGAAAAGTCTTTATCGCCCAACCGCCCCTTTACCTTGTAAAATCAGGAAAAGATCAGCAGTACGCCTGGGATGACGAAGAGCGAAACAGTATTACAGACACGATGAAAAAGATGCAGAAAGGAAAAGCCAATATTCATGTCCAGCGATACAAAGGCCTTGGAGAGATGAACCCCGAACAGCTCTGGAGTACAACGATGGATCCTGCGCATCGTTCGCTTCTGCAGGTAAGCGTCGAAAATGCCCGTGAAGCTGATCAGATATTTTCGACGCTGATGGGAGACAAGGTTGAACCACGAAGGGAATTCATTGAGAAAAATGCCCGCTATGTCCGGCGATTAGATGTCTGATTTTCGCACAAGAACCTCTTTTTTAAGCTGGCTCAGCCATTCGTTATATCGCTCCTGCTTTTTGGCATCAAGAGCCAGCTCTTCAAGAGATGCGTAGTCCTGTTCCGGATTAAGCTGGTGTATCGGTATTTTTGCATTCAATTGAAAAATGCCATAAAACACATTTCCCTTCTGAAAATCAATTTTCTGAGGATCAGAGATATCGCCAATATTTTTCAAACCTCCGACAATCTGCGACATCTGGGGTCGCAGCGAAGCCGCCGATATCAATGTTTTCGATGTGCTTCCTGAAAGAATAACCCCGCCCAGCTTTCCGGAAACAGGATCATCCGAATATTTTTTAGCCATATCAGAAAAAGTGGCCCTACCGGCAAGAACATCCGACTTGATCCTGGCAAGAAGTTGAACAGTACCTGCTTCATCTGTCTTTGATTGATCAAAACCAATCAGTATATGTCGCAGATGGATGGCATTCGGTTTTTTTTCAAGCTTCTGGATGATGTGATAACCATATCGGGTTTCGACAATATCGGATACTTTTCCATCTTTGAGCAGAAATGCCGCCTCCTCGAAATTATGAACAAGTTCTCCTTTTTGCACGTAACCGAGATCACCGCCAAGCTTTGCAGAGCCTGGATCCTGAGAGTATTTTCGTGCCGTTGCCGCAAAATCTGCTCCGGACTGAAGCTCAGCCTGAACCATCTTGATCTGAGCAAGAGCGGCATCCTTGCTTTGCTGAGGAATATCAGGATATTTCAGAATCTGGGATAACCCTATCATTTCAGGAACCTGAGGCAACTGCTGTTTATGATTACGATAAAAACTCAGCGTCTCCTCATGGCTGACCGTAAGTCCCCCAAGCTGTTTTTTCCGCAGGGTTTCGACAAGTTGCTGATCCTTCAGTTCATTGCGAATTTCCTGACGAATGGCGCCTACAGATTTTCCGAATTTCTGCTCCATCGCTTCTTTTGAGGAAAAACGCGAGCCAAGCATTTTAAGCCTCTCATTTGTCAGCACCTCAAGTGAACTTTCATCAATACCGGTACTGTCTATTCTTGCCTTAACAAGAATGACTTTCTGATCAATAATTCCATCAAGAATTTTTTCTTTCAAACGACTATCCTTCTGCGTCTCCGGATACTGCATCACGGTCATCACCGCACGCTCGTCTATTTCAGACTTGAGTATGACCTCATTACCAACAACGGCAACGACCCGATCAGCAATATCAGCCTGAAGATTGCCGGAATTAACAGAGAAGGCCCCAAGCATAACAAACACTGCTGCGGTCAACATTTTCTTCATTATCCTTACTCCTGTTCAAATAGGTTATGTTTTCTGTTCCCTGATTCATACAATGATTCAGGGTAAAATCAGGCTGTCATTCGCAGTTACAAAGAATACTGCATGAAACATAAAGCAGATGCGCCACAAGCGATATCCTTAAAACAGGACTGCATGCGCCATCATGAAAACAACATAAAGAGAATCTTGTTGCTTCGCAAAAAAAAGGAACTCCTGATACAGAGTATAACCGATTCAATTGCTCAGCTCGCGCTGCTTCCTCTGAGTTTAACGGAAGATTTTGTCAGCTTCAACCAATCAAAAACAAGGGGAGCCGCAACAAAAATGGAGGAATAGGTTCCTATTAAAACTCCCGAGAACACAGCAAATGCAAATCCCCTGATAGCCGGACCAGCAAAAATGAAAAGCACAAGAACCGAGATGAGCAACGTCCCGGAGGTAATGACCGTTCGGCTCAGCGTTTGATTCATGCTTTCATTGAATATCCTTTCATATTCAGAAGGCTTCTGGCCCCGGATTCGCTCCCTGATCCTGTCGTAGACAACGACGGTATCGGTGATTGAGTAGCCTGCTATCGTCAGGAAAGCAGCAATAATACTCTGATCCATTTCCAGCGGCATAAAATCGAACACGCCGCCAAGAAGACTGAAAAGCCCGAGTACAACGAAGATGTCGTGAAAAATCGCAACAACTCCTGCTGTCGCAAATTTAATTTCGAATCGCACGCCCACATAGAGAAGAATTGCCAGAAGCGCAGCCAGAAGAGCTTTGAGTGCCGACCATTTCAAATCAGAAGCAATACTCGGTCCAACCGCGTCTATCCGGACGATCTCATGGGGATTTCCCTTGAGACGATCATTGAAAGCATTTGATACAAGGGATTTCAATTGATTGGTCTCTCCATTAAAGGCCGTGCTGAAAAGGAACGAACGATCAAGGCCGTACTGCTTAAGAGATCCTGAAATACCGGCATTATCAAGAACGCTGCGGACTGCGGAGACATCAACATTTTTTTCAAACCTTATCAGAACCTCTGAACCTCCCCTGAAATCAATGCCGTAATTCAATCCCTTGAAAAGAAGGGAACCGATGCCGATAACAAGCAGAAAAACTGAAATACCATAGCTGATTTTGCGATACTTGATAAAATCAAAGCTTGTTTTATGAAAAATCCTCATGGGTCAAAGCATATTGAAAAAATTAACCGAAACTTTTTTCCGACATCATGTTCCTGCCAAGCAGGATAGTGAATATCTCCCTGGTAACAACAATCGCAGTAAAGAGACTGGCCGCCGTACCGATCATCAGTGTCAGCGCAAAACCCTGAATAGGCCCTATACCATAGGTATAGAGAAGAAATGCCGCTGAAAGTGTTGTAACGTGTGAGTCAAGTATCGATGAAAAAGCCCGGTCATACCCGACACTTATCGCCGACTTGAGTGGCTTGCCCTCATCAAGCTCCTCCCTGATTCGTTCATAAATCAGAACGTTGGCGTCAACAGCCATACCCATCGTGAGCACAATGCCGGCAATACCCGGCAGGGAGAGGGAAGCATTAAATCCTGCAAGCACCGAAAGCACGATAAGAATATTGAGCACCA
>JAAXUM010000443.1 GCA_013336025.1 Chlorobiaceae bacterium | reverse complement strand
ACAACGACTACAGTGCCAACGCGAACCATTCAATATAAGGACATCGGCATTATTTTGAAAGTAAAACCCCAGATCAATGACAGCGGTTTGATTACTCTGCAGATAGCGCAGGAAGTATCAACTTATACGACGATTAAGTTATATGCAAATGAAGATCAAATTATTCTCAATAAGACGGAAGCCACAACCAGTCTGGTTGTGAAAAATGGCCAAACCATTGTCATCGGCGGGTTGATCAGAGAAGATGATTCGAAAGCCAGAGAAGGCATTCCCTGGCTTTCGAAAATACCCATACTCGGTTATTTGTTCGGTAATACAACAAAGGAAAAGAACAGAACGGAACTCGTCATTTTATTGACTCCTTATATTGTCAAAGATCAGCAGGACGTCGCCTCTGTAACCAATAAGTACGCTGACAAAATTACAGATAAATATATCGGTAAAGAATTAAAACAAAGCATCCATGAGGAAAAAAATGAGCAAAAAGAAAAAGCAGAAAAGAAATAACTTGATCTGTTTTCTGTTGTTTTCAACATGCCGACAATAATATGCTGACGCTTTGAAAAAGAGGTTATGATATTGCAACAAAATGTGCCCTATCTTGAGCCGGAAAATTTCCCCAATGTTCCGTTCATCATGGAAACGCTCTCCGTCCGTTTTATTCGGGAAAACAAAGTTTTACCGCTGGAATTGAAACAGGATACCTTAAAAATTGTCATGGCTGACCCGTATAATCAGGCGGTTATCGACGCCATTAAGGTCGCCGTTTCCCATAACCTGGAAATTTATACCAGTGAATGTCAGGCTATTGACGATCATCTGGAAAAGTTCTACAGCCAGGAAATGCAGGATATCAACAAGATTATTGAAAATATTGAGGACGACTCTTCCATCCACTACATCCAGGAAGAAGAGGACGACGTTGGCCACCTTCAGGATCTGGCGTCTGAGGCTCCGATAATAAAACTGGTTAATGTTATCATTACCCGCGCGATTGAAAGCCGGGCCAGCGATATTCACATCGAGCCGTTTGACGATGAAGTCAAGGTGCGTTACCGCATTGACGGTGTCCTGCATGATGTTGAGATCATTCCTAAAAAGCTGCAGGCTGCCATTTTTTCCCGCATCAAGATTATGGCGAAGCTGAACATTGCGGAAAGACGTCTGCCGCAGGATGGACGCATCAAGCTTAAGGTCGGCGGGATGGAAATCGATGTGCGCGTATCCAGTATACCGATTCTCCACGGTGAAAGTATAGTGATGCGTCTGCTTGGGCAGAACGGTGTGAAGATAGATATGGAACAGTTGGGTTTTCCCGCCGATTCGCTGGTCACTTTCAATAACATCATCAAAAATCCCAACGGCATTATTCTGGTAACCGGCCCGACGGGCAGCGGTAAAACAACCACGTTGTATGGTGCTTTGGATAAGATCAATTCACCCGACAAAAAAATCATCACCGTGGAAGACCCGATTGAGTACCACCTCAAAGGAATTAATCAAATACAGGTCATGCCGCAAATCGGTTTGGACTTTCCCAATATTCTGCGTCATATAGTGCGTCAGGACCCGGACATTATAATGATC
>JAAXUM010000023.1:5962-11187 GCA_013336025.1 Chlorobiaceae bacterium | reverse complement strand
GCTGATGTCTTGTATGGACGAGGACTAGACTCGAAAGCTCTGATACCGGCAAATCAGGCTCTCTTGCTTGCCAGAAAAGTTCATGGTCTGAACTCATCTGGTGAAGTTGCTTCACTGGTGCGGCTTGCCGACATCTATCGTGCGATGAAACAGTATCATTCAGCGGAACCTCTCTATAAACGGGCGCTTTCTGTTACCCAACGTGTTTCAGGTTTGGAGCATCCAGTTGCCGGTTCGCTCCTTTACAGCCTTGCCAGACTTTGTTTTGACCAGCAGAGGTATCAACCTGCGGAGCAGTACTTCAGGCAGGCTCTGTCTGTCAGGGAAAAAGAAGAGGGTGCTGATGGGCCCGGTGTTGCAGCGATCCTGTATGATATGGGCAAGCTCTATCATAGACTTCAGAATTATGATGCGGCTCTCATGTTCTACAGCAGGTCATTGTCCATACGGGAAAAGTCAGTCAGGAGTGATGATCCCGAATTTGCTGCCATGTTACATTCCATTGCTGATCTTTATTCATCTATTGGTCAGTTTGATGTTGCTCTTCTGCTTTATCAGCGGGCACTTGATATCCGTGAAAGAATATCAGGTCAAAGGCACCCGGATGTTGCTTCCTCAATGAACGGCCTTGCAATGGTTTACCAGCGCCAACAACAGTATACGGCGGCAGAGTTGCTTTATAAGCGTTCGCTTGCCATTCAGGAGCAGACTTTAGGGCCCGAGCATCCCGAAGTTGCTGTTACGTTGCAGAGTCTTGCTTCAGTATGCAGGTTTCAGAAGAAATATGATGCAGCAGAGCAGTACATCAGGCGTTCTGTTGCGATCACAGAAAAAAAATTTCCCGCGACTCACCTGAATGTTGCCAAGTCGCTGAATTCCATGGCTCTGCTTTATGTTGAACTGGGAAACTACGCAGTTGCTGAGCCGTTATTCAAAAGATCGTTGGCAGTAACTGAAAAAAATCTCGGTTCACACCACCCTGATCTTGCTCAGGTTCTCGAAAATATTGCGTTGATGTATGAGAAAATGGATCGAAAAAAAATTGCAGAATCTTATGCAAAAAGAGCGGAGCGGATTCGCGAATTTGCAGAGAAGGATTGATGGATCGAAAATCAAACTGCTCTTTACCGTATCGATTCTGTGAATTCCTGATGGATTTTTTTCCTGACAAGGTTTTGCAAAACTCTGTATCGTATCTTGTTCTGATGCAGTTAACCCTATTAAAAAAGTGTTCCACTGTTTCTGAAAACATCAGGGGTTTACTGTATGGTAAGTGAAATATGACGTGCGCATTAAATTCATAGCGTACAAATTACTTTTATATTTGAAGATTGGTTAAATTGAAAAACAGGGTTTTATTTGCGTAAGCATATAAAACAGCTTCATATCTCTCATGCATTATCTGCGCATTCCCGATAAGCTGAGGTTTGTTTGTTCCTGAAAGTTTATTGATCTGAAGGTTTGTTATGCATGTCCATGTATAGATACGGCAAGAGATGATTGTAATTGAGGGATGAATGGAGGGGGGCGCCTATGAAGCTGTTTTGTAAAAAAACCGAGATTGGTACGATTGGAATTGCTGATTCAGGAGGTTTTATATCAAACCTCTTTTTTGATCCTTGCGCTGTATCCCAAGAGATTGAACGAGCTGAAACCGCACTTGTCAGGGAGGCATTTCATCAGCTTGAAGCCTATCTGAGGGGCGAACTGAAGGTTTTTTCGTTACCGCTTGAACCGGCGGGAACTCCTTTCATGAAGCATGTATGGGAAGTTCTTGCCACCATTCCCTATGCAACCAGAGCGAGTTACGGTGAGATTGCCGGATTGACAGGACATCCACATGCCATGAGGGCAGTCGGGAGTGCGTGTGGCAGAAATCCCGTGCCTTTGTTTATTCCCTGTCACCGGGTTGTGAGGAGCGACGGCAGTCAGGGCGGGTATCGGGGTGGCAGTGCCTTGAAAGCGAGATTGCTGGAACTTGAAAAAAGTATCGGGATTTGATGGCTGTTGGTTAATAAAATGTTCACGATTGTTGATAATAAGGGCTTTCAGATCTCGTTTTTTTGCTTATAGATTTTGAGTAATGGTTATTAATAAAACAAACCGCATGGTCATGTTACGTAAACACAGGTTTTTTCGGGTTCCGGTGATGGTCACCTTCTGTATGGCATCGATGGTGTCAGGTTGCGGCGGTAACAATGGAAACGAAAAAACAGGAGGGGCTCAGCCATTACCGGCACTTAAGCTCGAATATGTATCGACTGAAGTATACAACGAGTATCCGGCGATGATCGAAGGACGGGTCAATGTCGAGATACGCCCGCAGGTTGACGGTACTCTTGAAAAGATTTTTGTTAATGAAGGCGCCTTTGTCAATGCCGGCCAGCCTTTATTTCAGATTAAGGGTGGCGTATACCGGGAGCAGTATAATCAGGCAATCGCAAACCAGCATGCAGCGGAAGCCGCTCTGGTGAATGCAAAGCTTGATGTTGACAAGATTACTCCTCTTGTTCAGAACAAGGTCGTTTCAGAGGTTCAACTCAAAGCCGCAAAAGCGTCATATCAAGCCGCAAAAGCAAATGTTGAACAGGCAAAGGCTGCTGCCCAGTCAGCAGGGATAAGTCTTGGTTATACGACATTGCGTGCTCCGGTGAGCGGTTATATCGGTAAAATTCCTTTCCGTCTCGGCAGTCTTGTAACTAAAAACCAGAATGAGTCCCTGACTGTTTTATCTGATGTGCAGGAGGTGAACGCCTATTTCAGCATGAGTGAAGGGGACTTTATTCGTTTCAGGGGGCAGTATCCTGGCGCAACAGTCGAGGAGAAGATCAGGAACGTTCCTCCGGTAACGCTTATTCTTGCTGATGCGAGTGAGCACTCTGAAAAAGGAGTGCTTCAAATGGCTGGAGGTCAATTTGACGAAACTACCGGTGCGATAGGCATGAAGGCGGTTTTTGCAAATCCCCAGGGACTTCTCAGGACGGGAAGTACCGGAAGGGTGAGGATCGAGATTTCCTACAATAATGTTCTGCTTGTCCCTCAGGTTGCAACGACCGAGTTACAGGACAAGGTTTTTGTGTTCAAGCTCGGTGATGGAAATAAGGTTGTTAAAATTCCTGTAACTATTTCCGGAAAAAGCGGTAACAGCTATATCGTCAGTAAAGGGCTTAAACCTGGAGATGTTATTGTTACGGGAGGATTGTTGAAACTGAAAGAAGGAGCGGTTGTCAAGCCGCAATTTGCATCTCCCGGTTCTTTGACTCCGGCAGGTGTGGTTGCTCAATAGGCTCAACCCAATCCGTGATGTGTTGATCAAGTTTGCAGAGAAAAAAGTTTATTGGTAACAGCTATTCAAAAAACACCAGTTCATGTTTGAAAAGTTTATAACAAGACCGGTTCTGGCAACAGTGATTTCTGTTGTGATTGTCATTCTCGGTCTCATCAGTATCAGGCAGTTGCCGATCGCCCAGTTTCCCGATATAGCGCCGCCGAGCGTTATGGTAACCGCGATGTATCCCGGGGCAAGCGCTGAAACCCTTGCCCGATCTGTAGCCCCCTCTCTTGAGGAGGCAATTAACGGTGTCGAGGGGATGACCTATATCACCTCAACCTCCGGAAATGACGGTGTGCTGAAAATAACCGTGAATTTTGCTCTCGGTACCAATCCCGACCAGGCAGCGGTCAACGTTCAGAACAGGGTGGCTCAGGCTCAGAGCAAGCTTCCTGCTGATGTTATTCAGCGTGGTATTACGGTGGTCAAGCAGTTGGCCAGTATGATGATGGTGGTGACCCTTTTTTCTGATTCTGATAACTATGATGAGACTTTTCTCCAGAACTATGCGAAGATCAATCTTGTTCCCGAGATTCAGAGGGTTCAGGGAGTAGGTCTGGCAAATGTTTTCGGCAACAGGGATTATTCCATGCGTATCTGGCTGAATCCTCAGAAGATGGCGGCATACAAACTGACGGTGCCGGAGGTGAGTGCTGCGATCAAGAGTCAGAGCGTTGATGCAGCTCCGGGCAAGTTTGGCGAAGGCGGCCTGGAGGTGATGGAGTATATTATCAAGTACAAGGGAAAGCTGAAAGATGCTGGAGAGTATGAAAATATCGTTATCCGTTCCAACAGTGACGGTTCTCTGTTGAGACTGAAGGATGTTGCCCGCATTGAGCTCACATCGTATGACTTTTCGGTCAATACGAAAGTTGACGGCAAGCCTGCTGTTGCCATGGCGATCTATCAGACTGCCGGCTCAAATGCTGATGCGGTTCAGACCGAACTTTACAAAGTTGTTGAAGCTGCATCAAAATCCTTTCCTGAAGGTATAAGCTATGCTGTTCCTTTGAGTACGAAAAAGCCTCTTGACGAGTCCATTGAACAGGTGCTTCATACGCTTGTTGAGGCCTTTATTCTTGTTTTTCTTGTGGTGTTTGTTTTTCTCCAGAATTTTCGTGCCACGTTGATTCCTGCTATTTCGGTACCTGTTGCCATTATCGGTACCTTTTTTTGTATGAGCCTGTTCGGGTTTTCAATCAACCTTCTGACGCTTTTTGCCCTGGTTCTTGCAATCGGTATCGTTGTTGATGATGCTATTGTTGTTGTTGAGGCTGTGTATGCAAAGATGGAGGGAAAGCATCTTGCCTCAAAACCGGCAACTGTTCTGGCCATGAGTGAAATTACCGGTGCAATTGTTTCCATTACGCTGGTCATGTCATCGGTGTTTCTGCCTGTTGCCCTGATGGGAGGATCTACAGGCGTGTTTTACCGTCAGTTCGCTCTCACCCTTGCCGCAGCTATTTTTATTTCTGCAATCAATGCTTTGACGCTGAGTCCGGCTCTTTGTGTTATTTTCCTCAAAAACTCTCATGGTCAGAAGGATAAGGAGGATGTGCGAGGCATCAAAGGGTATGTAAATCGGTTTTTTACGGCGTTTAATACAGCATTTTCCGCTCTGACCGATAAGTATGTTGCCAGCCTTCAGTTTTTAATCGGCAAAAAATGGATAGGTCTTGGAGCGCTCGGCATTGTTATGGCTCTGACGATCCTTTTGTTCAAGACGACACCGTCGAGTTTTATTCCCAATGAAGATAACGGGTTTCTCATGATTACCACGAATCTCTCACCGGGAGCTTCACTCAAAAGAACCAATGAGGCGATGAGGCAGGCCGATGCACTGTTGCACAAAGAGGAAAGCGTAAAAAGGGTTGTGGCTGTTACCGGTGTCAAC
>JAAXUM010000023.1:0-5952 GCA_013336025.1 Chlorobiaceae bacterium | reverse complement strand
GGAACGATGACATCCTCTTCCGGTGTGATGTTTGTGGAGTTGAACGATCCCGAGGAAAGAGGTGCCGTGTCGAATATCGACGACCTGATTACCCGAATCTCAAAAAAGCTTTCTCCAATCAGCGAGGCTGTTTTTATTGTGATGAAACGACCGACGGTTCCCGGATTCGGGAATGTCAGCGGAGTGGAAATGGTTCTTCAGGATCGCTCTGCCGGAAGTCTTCAGGAGTTCAGCGATGTAGCAAAGGGGTTTATCGGTCAGCTTATGAAACGGCCTGAATTTGAGTTTGTCTATACCTTTTTCAATACAGGCAATCCTCAGTATGAAATTGTTGTTGATAATGAAAAAGCAGCGCAGCTCGGAGTCAGTGTCCAGGATGTTCTTCTTGTCATGCAGGGTTTTTATGGCGGTATGCAGGCATCTGATTTCAACCGGTTCGGTAAGTATTATCGTGTGATGATGCAATCAGAACCAAGGGACAGAACTGATCCTTCAACGTTGAACGGTATTTATGTTCGAAACAGCTCCGGTTCCATGGTGCCAATCGCTTCAATAGCTTCAATGAAAAGGGTCTACGGGTCTGAAACCGTTGATCATTTCAACCTGTTCAATTCAATAGGCGTTACGGCCAATCTGAAAAAAGGGTACAGTACCGGTCAGGCAATTCAGGCAATTCAGGAAGTATCCCCGACGGCTCTTCCACCAGGATTTTCGCTTGACTGGAAAGGAATGAGCCGCGAAGAGATCAAGTCGGGAGGTGCAGCAACCCAGATATTCATTCTCAGTATTGTTTTTGTCTATCTGCTTCTTGCTGCACAGTATGAGAGCTATATTCTTCCGCTTGCCGTCATGTTGTCCATTCCGGCAGGTCTGTTCGGTGTTATGCTCGGTGTTAAGGCCGGAGGTATGGACAACAATATCTATGTCCAGGTTTCAATTATCATGCTTATCGGTCTGCTTGCGAAAAATGCCATTCTGATTGTTGAATATGCGATTCAGCGCCGAAGGTCTGGAGTCGGCCTTGTTGATTCAGCTATTGAGGGTTCAAAGGCAAGATTTCGTCCGATTCTCATGACATCCTTTGCGTTTATTGTGGGTCTTTTGCCGCTGCTTTGGGCTTCAGGTCCATCAGCGCTTGGCAATCGCTCTATCGGGTGGTCTGCAGTGGGCGGTATGTTAAGCGGTGTTTTTCTTGGTTTGCTGATTATTCCTGTGCTCTTTGTTGTGTTTCAGGCTATTCAGGAACGGTTCACAGGGCCAGCCAAACCACTTGAAGAAATTCATGCTGCTGATTTAAAGGGAAGGAGCAGCGAGGTTTGAATAACAAGGTTTTTTATCATGAACGGTATACAGGATTTATGAATAATCGAAACTTTTCTTCTGCAGGAGTTGCCGCGTTACTGATGTTCTGTTTTTTTCTTTCGGCATGCAGTGTGACAAAAGAGTATACGACACCTGAAACAGATCTGCCTCCATCGTATAGAAATGTTCCGGAGGGAACTGCTGCAACGTCGGATTCCAGTATTGCGCTCATTCCCTACGAACGCTTTTTCAGTGACAGAAAGCTTACGGAGCTTATCGGCGCTGCTGTTGCAAATAACTATGATCTGCAGGTTGCCATAAAAAATATCGACTATGCTGAACAGTCGCTGAATCAGGCGAAACTCGGTTTTCTGCCAACCTTGAATCTCAACCTGAGCACCGGAGTCAATCGTCCTTCAGATAACAGTTTGAGTGCGCCGGGACTTCAGCAGTCACTCGGAAAAAGCTATTCGAAAGATTATACCGCCTCGCTCGGAACTTCCTGGGAGATTGATATCTGGGGTAAAATTCGCAGTCGCAAAAAAGGGGCACTTGCTGAATACCTGAAAACAAGAGAGGCGGCTAAAGCTGTTCGGACAAGGCTCGTTGCTGATGTTGCTTCGGGGTATTACAATCTCCGGATGCTCGATATACAGCTTGCCATTGCCCGCAGGAATGCCGCTCTTGCCGACACAACACTCCGGATGATGCGTCTTCAGTTTAATGCCGGGCAGGTAACCGGTCTTGCCATTGATTATCAGGAGGCTCAAAGGCAGGCGGTTCTGCTATCGATTCCGAAATTCGAAAAAAATATTGCCGTGCAGGAAAATGCACTCAGCATTCTTTCCGGAAGGTTTCCCGGTATGGTACAGAGGGATCGAAATCCGGTGTACTCTCCAGTTACCGATAATCTGCCAGCCGGTATTCCTGCGGCACTTCTTCAGAATCGCCCTGATGTAAGAGAGGCGGAGATGGCCGTTATGTCAGCACATGCCAATATGGGAGTTGCCAGGGCATCCATGTACCCTTCGCTCAACATTACCGCGCAGGGAGGCCTGAACTCTTTTCAGTCAAGCAACTGGTTCACCACACCCGGATCTCTTTTCGGGCTGCTGCAGGGAGCAATCATACAACCGATTTTTCAGCGAGGGGAGCTTAAAGCCAATTATAATAAATCGAAGATCAAGAGGGATCAGGCTGAGCTTGCTTTCAAACAGGTTGTTCTCAAAGCGGTTGGTGAGGTATCGGATGCCCTTGTCGCACTTGAGAAACTGCGTCAGCAGGATCGAATTGCCGATGAAAGGCTCAGAACACTGCAGCGTTCAGTGCGTAACGCCGGGTTGCTGTTTAACAGCGGTATGGCGACCTATCTTGAAGTGATTACGGCTCAGAACAATCTCCTCCAGGCTGAACTTGAACTTGCCGATATCCGTCGTCAGCATGTTTCCGCCATGGCTGAACTCTATCGTTCGCTTGGTGGCGGCTGGAGGTAGTTGAGGATGGTGCAGAACGTTGATCTGCTTATTATAGGAGGGGGAGCGTCAGGGATGTTTGCTGCGCTCGGAGCTCGTGACGCTTTGCGTAAAAGCCTGGTTCCGGATCATGTTTTTACGATAACCCTGCTTGAACGCAATGTAAGGGCAGGTGCGAAACTTCGGATTTCCGGTGGCGGGAAATGCAATGTCACCCATGAAGGGGAACCCGGAGATCTGCTGCTGAAAGGATTTTTTGATAAAGCGGAACAGCGATTTCTTAAGCATTCCCTTTATTCGTTTACCAATCGCGACCTGCTTTTTCTTCTTGACCGTTACGGGGTAAAAACTGCGGCAAGACCTGACGGTAAGATTTTTCCTGTTTCAGAGCGAGCTGTTGATATTCTGAAAGCTTTTGAAGCAATGCTTCTTGATTCCCGGATTGATATGGTTTACTCATGCCGGGTGAGTGCGTTGAAGAGTGATGCAGGGCAGTTAACGGTTGACTCATCCCGAGGGCTGTTCAGCTCATCGGCAGTTATTCTTGCCGTTGGCGGGGTTTCGTATGCTTCAACCGGAACCACGGGAGATGGCCTTGCTTTTGCCCGAAAGTTGGGCCACAGCGTGACGGATCCGTCAGCAGCGCTTGCTCCGGTTGTAACAAAAAAAACACCTCCGATCGATCTTGCCGGAATATCACTCCGCTCGGTTACGCTTTTTGTTTCAGCAGCACACGAGCGGAGGGAGCGGCGAGGTGATGTGCTGATAACGCATCGCGGAATCACCGGGCCCGCAGTGCTTTCACTTTCCCGACAGATAGCAATGCTTTTTCGGAAATACCGGAGTGCTGAACTTTTTATCGATCTGTTCCCTGATCATGCACCTTTAGAGTTGCAAGAGCGCTTATTGCTGCACGCCAGGAAAAACGGCACACAAATGGTTCGAAAATTTCTGCAATCAGCGCCAATTGCGCCTCTTCCTGGTTCTTTTGAGTCATTTCCGTATGGTACGATTCCAACGGCACTTGTGCCTTTTATCATGCAGCACGCAGATCTTGATCCGGATGTCCGCTGGAGCGAGCTGAAAAGAGAAGAAAGAAAATCTCTGCTTGATGTGCTCAAACAGTTTCCGATAGGTGTCGTGAAAGCCGTACCTCTTGATGAGGGAGAGGTTTCTGCTGGCGGTATTGCTTTGAAAGAGATTAACCCTAAAACGATGGAGTCACGTCTGGTCGCGGGGTTGTACTGCTGCGGAGAACTTCTCGACTATGCGGGAGAGATCGGTGGATTCAACCTGCAGGCAGCCTTTTCAACAGGCTGGACAGCAGGCAAAAGCGCAGCGGAGCGATTGGCAGAGGGAAAATATCCGACTGCCAGTTCGTCTCATTGACGGTAGTCGTATCGGGCAATTCTCTATTATCCGCACGAGTAAGCCGGTTCGGCAGCTTTTTTTATTACGGGTTTTATTTCAAATCGATATTTCCCGATTTCGAATGAGTGTTTCGGGTTATCATGAAAGATGACCCGGTTTTCATGGAACCGAACTTTCATCGGTACACTGACCTTGCGCTCATCTCCGCAGACATTGTTTTTTTCTCCCGGTCCGAACATTTCGCACGTTTCATCTGGCAAACCTACCGAAACAGTATGATCAACAGTACAGAAAGCCTCAATGCTTCCGTCAGGAGAGAGCTGTACGGAATTGATGTCGCCGTGAATGCCATTCGGTTCATTATCGTAGGCAAGCACCTGGCCGATAGGGGTGTGCAGTGCTACTTTTTTCAATGGCTCGAACGAACGGACCTCGCCCGATTCATAAAAAGCAAGACCTTTTCTTACGGTTATTTCGCCAACCGGTGTTGCAACGGTAAGCGTTTGTCCTGGCCAGAGTGTAATGCTTTTCAGGGCACCGCTCTCGTAAAACTGCACGCCTATCATCTTTGCGTTCAGTTTGCCAACCGGTGAATCAAGGTTGAGGGGTTTGGCAAGCGCAAACTCGTTCTGCCATGACCAGTAGCCGCTGAGTTTCCCGTCAAGCGGAAAGATGCGTTTGATCCGTCCGTTTTTATGAAAGGTTACGAGTTCTGCCGGTATGATCCCCGCAGGTGTTTCAAGCATTGTTTGTGTTTGCAGTGCGATGGATTTCAGTGCTCCGTTTTTATAGAAGTAGAGTGGCTTTGTAGAACGCCTGCCCATATCCTCTGCTTCATACTGCGGAATCAGCTCGCCGTAAGGGGTTTTCAGCAGGTTTGGTTTGGTGACAAGGCAACCATCTGTCTTGCCGTTTGAAAAAAGCGACCGGAACTCGATTCCTGTAAGCTCGCCGTATAGTGTCGTTACGCTGGTCATGGTCATTGCTTTTTTGCTTATTGTTCGGTTTTGCCTCCTGGCCTGTTCCTTAATAATCTTGCAATAACCGTGCCGAATTTCAGAAATAAAAGTAACCCCTTTTTGTATATGAGGTTGACAGAGTTAATCCATTTTGAGCGATGATAAAAAAACTACGATCAGGTGGAAATGTGTAAATAAACTACCTTATCGTAGAAAAACCGGACTTCCATTGTCCGGCTTTTCCCTGTTTTTTCAGTATGAAAAGAAGGTAAACGTTACAGACCGTAGAGGTCGAAGGTTCCGACCGGTTTGTTCTGGAGTTTCAGATAATAAAAAAGCTGCGCTTTATGCTGGTTCAGATGTTCCAGCATCTCAAGAAGCCGTATGCCGAGTATCACCGGCTCAGGGTCCCATGGTGCAGGAGCCGGTTTTGATGCCAGATCTTCTTCGCTTACCATAGCGATGGTTTCAAGAGCAAGTTTTTTGTCGGCATCAATCAGCCGAAGGGCTTCATCAATACTTGATACACCAGTCATAGCTGCTGCAGGTGGCATCATTTTTTTTGATTTCTCCTTGTCGCTGTCTATATGCTCATGTGATGTCCAGCTTCCTGAAGCAAATCCTTTCATGGGTTTTCCTCCGGAATTTGCCGTATGGTAGAGGAGTTGTGCTGTGGTCATCCAGTTATTCTCATTTTCGGGTTTCCAGTTCAGTTCACTATCGCAGCAAAGTCCGGCCAGGTGGGTAACTACCTTGTAGGCCTGTTCAGTTTGACGGGTCAAAAGTTCTTTCCAGTTCATCGTTTTTCAATGGTTAGGGGGTTGATCTCGATTACGGTGCGCTTTATC
>JAAXUM010000211.1 GCA_013336025.1 Chlorobiaceae bacterium | reverse complement strand
CTCAATCATCATCTGGAAAACTATCTCAAGCATGGGGGTTTTCCGGAGGTGATCGGGTATGATGATGCGTTGCGTAACAAGGTATTGCAGGAATATTTCAATGTCATGATCTACCGTGACCTGGTTGAGCGATACGAGATCAAAAACCTCCCTGCGCTGAAATTCTTTCTGAAGCGGATCATCTCATCGGCAACAAAGCAGCTTTCGATCAACAATATCTATAACGAATTAAAGTCGTCGGGATTCAAGATCGGCAAGAACCAGTTGTATGATTACTTTGATGCCGCTGTAAACATCTACCTCGCTCAAAAACTGAGGAAATATTCCAGCTCGCTTGTTGATCGGGAACTGGGTGAGAGAAAAGTCTATGTGATCGACACTGGCCTGTTGAATGCTCTTGACTTCAAATTTTCGGACGATACGGGCAAGTCTCTGGAACAGGCGGTTTTTCTGGAACTCAAGCGACGGGAAAAAGAGATCTACTTTTTCAAGGATAAATCGGAGTGTGATTTTATTGTCAAATCAGGTTTCGATGTGACGGAAGCTATTCAGGTTTCAGCAACTCTCAGTGATGCAAAAACTCGACAAAGGGAGCTTCGCGGCCTTGCGGAGTGCTGTAACGAATTCGGTTTGCGCTGTGGCCTCATCATCACACTCAACGGGTCGGAAGAGTTTGAGCATCACGGAATAGCTGTTACGGTCATGCCGCTCTATCGCTGGCTGTTGCTCAAGTAGGGCGATCATGCATATCGCATCAATATCCACAGAAAACCGCAAAAAAATCTTTAACTTCACCCCCAAAACCAGCCCGCTTTCGGCGGAGCCTTTTCCACCACAATCAACGCTGCTCTTTTGGTTCTCTACTACTCCAACCTGAACCTGCTCCGTCAGAACTACCCTGCCTGGAGCCGCCTCTTGGCCTGGCACTCGTTGATGGTGGCGGGGTTTCTGCGCTCTCTCTTTATTGTGCCCAATTTGCGTATTCTCTCACAGGCCGATCTGGTTAAGTCCTTTATCGATGCCCAATGGCTGGCTGATTTTGATCAACGCCTCGACGAATACCTGCAACGACCGGCGCAACCTCTGGAGGGACGTGATGAGTGAGGCAATTGAAATGGGTTTTATTGCCGATGACCGTCTGGCCGGCTTCCGGTTGCAACGTCTTGAGGTTTTCAACTGGGGCACCTTCGACGGGCGCGTCTGGACGCTCAAACTGGGCGGGAAAAACGGGCTCCTCACGGGAGATATCGGTTCCGGAAAATCAACACTGGTCGATGCCGTGACCACCCTGCTGGTTCCAGGCCAGCGCATTGCCTACAACAAGGCGGCAGGTGCCGATAACCGCGAACGAACATTGCGCTCGTACGTGCTTGGCTACTACAAATCGGAGCGGCAGGAGAGCCTCGGTGGTGGCGTAAAACCGGTTGCCCTGCGCGAATCCAACAGTTATTCGGTGATTCTCGGCGTCTTTCATAACGAAGGGTACGACAAAACTGTAACGTTGGCACAAATTTTCTGGATGAAGGATGCCCCACAGCCTGCCCGTCTGTACGCTGTATGTGAACGCGATTTATCCATTGCTGACGATTTTTCAGCCTTTGGTACCGATATTTCCACCCTGCGCAAGCGCCTGCGAGGGTCGGGAGTCGAGTTGTTCGAAACATTTCCCCCTTACGGCGCCTGGTTCCGGCGTCGTTTCGGTATCGACAATGAGCAGGCACTGGATCTGTTTCATCAAACCGTCTCGCTCAAATCGGTGGGGAACCTGACCGATTTCGTGCGCAGCCACATGCTTGAGCCCTTCAATGTCGAGCCGCGCATTGCTGCTCTTATCCACCATTTCGAGGATCTCAACCGGGCTCATGAAGCTGTTATTAAAGCGAAGCGGCAGATAGAGATGCTTGGGCCTCTGGTGGCAGATTGCGATAATCACCACGCTATGGCGCAACGAGCCGAAGAGCTGCGGGTCTCTCGCGACTGCCTTCGCTCCTGGTTCGCCTCCCTCAAACTCGAATTGCTCGAAAAACGGCACGCCTTGCTGGATGATGAGCTGACCCGTCACCATATGGTCATTGAACGTCTTGACGGAGAGAGGCGTACCCTGCAGGGGCGTGATCGTGAGCTGCGCCGAACCATCGCTGAAAACGGGGGCGACCGGATTGAAAGTATCGCTGAAGAGATTCGGCAGAATCAGCAAGAGCTTGAACGGCGCAACCAGAAGGCAATCCGATATGGAAAACTTGCCAGCCAGCTTGGAGAGCATCCTGCAGCGAGCGCCGAGGAGTTTTATCAGCAGCGTGCCGGCCATTCCGCCATGTTTGAGGCGACTGCTGATGCTGAAGTGAGAGTTCAAAACGATCTCAATGAAGCTGGAGTTCTTTTTACCCGGGGGCGTCAGGAACATGAGCAACTGACCATCGAAATCAGAAGTCTGAAAGCCCGCATGAGCAATATTGATGAAAAACAGATTGCCATGCGTCGTTCGCTCTGCAAAGCGCTGAATCTCCCTGAGGTTGAAATGCCCTTTGCCGGTGAGTTGCTGCAGGTTCAGGAGGGAGAGCAGCTCTGGGAAGGAGCCATTGAGCGGGTGCTGCGCAACTTCGGCCTCTCGCTGCTGGTGCCTGACCATCACTACCCGAAGGTGGCGGAATGGGTGGAACGAACCAATCTGAAAGGGAGGCTTGTCTATTTTCGGGTGCGTCCGCTCTCTCGCAGCGAACAGTTACCCGATCATCCGGCCTCACTGGCGCGAAAGCTCGCCATAAAAGGCGATTCCCCCTGGTTTGACTGGCTCGAACGGGAGGTGGCACATCGTTTCGATCTGGTCTGCTGCACGACACAGGAGGAGTTTCGAAGGGAGAAAAAAGCCATCACCCTGGCTGGACAGATCAAATCACCTGGTGAACGGCACGAAAAGGATGACCGCCACCGCCTCGACGATCGCAGTCGCTACGTGCTGGGGTGGAGCAATGCCGCCAAAATCGCCGTTCTTGAAGAGACGGCCAAACAGCAGCAAAGCGAGCTTGCCGAACTTGCAGGCCGCATCAGCTCGTTGCAGCAGGAGCAGAAAACGCTCAAGGAACGGCTGACCATTCTCTCCAAACTTGACGAATATCCCGACTTCAGCGATCTCGACTGGCAGTCGCCTGCTATGGCCATTGCAAAGCTGGAAAAAGAAAAACGCGATCTTGAAGCGACCTCCAATATCCTGCAAACCCTGACAGAGCAACTTGCCGTGCTGGAGCAGGAGCTGCATGAAACGGAGCGACAACTTGACGACAGGAAAGATAAACGCTCAAAAATCGAGCAGAAAATCAGCTTCATCAAGGAGCTGCAGCAGCAGACGGCTGCGATTCTCGATGAAGCTGGTGCCGAAGCTGTCGCACGTTTCCCCATGCTCCGGATTATGCGCACAGAGGCTTTTGGCGATCAGTCGCTGACGGTTGAATCGTGCGACAATCGCGAACGGGAGATGCGCGACTGGCTACAGGGAAAGATCGACAGCGAAGACAGAAAGCTCTCCCGGTTGGGCGAAAAGATCATCAGGGCAATGACCGAATACAAGGAGGAGTGGAAACTCGAAACCCGTGAAGTGGATATCAACATTGCTGCCGGGTTTGAATATCGTTCGATGTTTGCTCAACTCCAGGCAGACGATCTGCCGCGCTTCGATGGGCGGTTCAAGGAGCTGCTCAACGAAAACACTATTCGGGAGGTTGCCAATTTTCAGTCGCAACTGGCCCGCGAACGGGAGACCATCAAGGAAAGGATTGCGCTGATCAATGAATCTCTTACGAAAATCGACTACAATCCAGGCCGGTATATCAGCCTCGAAGTACAGATGAACCTTGATCTTGACATCCGTGAATTTCAGTCGGAGCTGCGGGCCTGCACCGAAGGATCTCTGACCGGATCGGATGATGCACAGTACTCCGAAGCCAAGTTCCTCCAGGTACGAAAGATCATCGACCGCTTCCGTGGCCGTGAAGCCTATGCCGACCTCGACCGCCGCTGGACAGCCAAAGTCACCGATGTGCGCA
>JAAXUM010000442.1 GCA_013336025.1 Chlorobiaceae bacterium | reverse complement strand
TATAAGATCAGCTCCACAAGAACTTGCAGCAAGTCCCTGAAAGGTAGCGGTGTCATCGGGCTTGGCTGTACGATTCTCCTCTTTCAGGCTTTCGTTTTCCAGTTTTTTAGCATATTCTGACAACTCGCCATGCTTTCTCACATAATTTGCATACAAAATCGGCTGTCCGGCTGTCCAGTCATTCATGAACCAGCAATCTGCTGATTTTGTTTGTTGATCATCTATTTGATAATAGACCCAACTCTTGTTCTCTTTGCTCCACTTTGCATCCGGATATTTGAAATATGGTTCCTTTCCTTCCGGTGTCTTTTGAGATCGAACAACAGATTGTGCGGTTGCAAGCTTGTCACCAATCCAGAACTGGTGATAACAGCTTTCAGAAACCCATATCCATTTATCATCTTCACGTTCTTTAGTCGGCACCAAACTCATACGGGTTCCGGTTTCCAGATCAAACATAAACTCATCCAGCAAATCGTCCCTTCGTGTAATCTGGCATTCGGTATTTACCGTCAACTGTTTTGGCATGGATGGTGTAAACAGTTGCTCAAACTGATCGATAAACTTGCACCTCTTCAGTCGGTCAAGATTGTCAGCCTGAGTTTGACGTATATTTCGAAAACTCATGTCAGGAAGAAGTTCCTCCTTCCCGAAAGGCAATGCGTCCATTGCGATGAACAAGCGGCCTGAAAACTCATCAAATGCCCATTCGTTAATCCGGGTACGGTAATCATTGATCGTTAGGATAGACTCCTCGTTGTTCGGCAAAAGGAGACTGAATCCACCTCCACCCGAATACACAACAGCATATCGATAGGAACCGACTGTTGAAAGAATTTCGTGAATGATATGCTCGCAAAGCAATTCCAGCATAAACGAGCGTGCGCGAAGCGTCTTGAGAGCGCCTTTTGAAGAAATGGTATAGACTGTATCCTGAATACCGGAAAAATCTGCGCTTACCAGCAAAAACGGTTTATACTCTTCGGGATTGCGTAAACAATCCTGAATGGCGGCAACAGTCTTAAAGAGGTCAAAAACAGAAATTTTCTCGTCAGCGTCAGTTGCTACAAATGAGCCGAAGCGCTCAAGCGCAGTTAAACCTTGATCGCTCTCTTGAGGTTTTATTTCAGAAAAATCAGTAACACGGTCATGAACAGGATAGTTGATTTCTGTTGCAGAAAGCTGTTTCGGTTCAAAAAATCTATCACCCCCGAAAGGAGATTTGAGCGAAGAGAGTTTGAGTTCAGTTGACTGAACGCCTGCAAGTTTAAATGCATCAACGATATCCACAATACTTAGTGTACCTTCTCGAAGAAGATCAAAACCAAGTTTGATGATATCACTTCCCGTAATACTCGTTGTCATCAGCCGTAATTAAAATTCGTATTGATGAGAATAAAACTGGACTTCCCTCGAGAACTTTGAGGTTTTTGAAACTGCTCTATGAAGCTCTGGACGGGGCCGATGGTGAAAAGAAAAAGGTACTGCTGAGCGGGCATAGCTTTTTTGAGTTACGGGTTACTCCGAAAAGTCAAATACTGCCGGACAACAAAACGCGGGTAATGTGGGGGAGGTATACCCTGAATATG
>JAAXUM010000022.1 GCA_013336025.1 Chlorobiaceae bacterium | reverse complement strand
ATGTTCTGCCGACCTGAACGTGCGGCCTGAATCATCTGGTCGAGCGTCCGCGATCCCGGATCGATGAATTTATCGCAAAACCAGTACGTGGCATCGTAAATCAGAGTAGCCGTCTGAAAACCGGCAACTTTACGATAGCTGCCACTCGGTCTCAGCTTCTTCATGGTGTTCTGTGAAAAATCGTTCCTTTTCGCATACCAGGTTTAACGTTACTGGGTTGCTCAAAGAACGTCATGTGTTGAACGATTACACCTTGTAAAGGTACAGGTTTCTCATCAGATTTTGAACCGGCGCTGCATCTCGACGGTCAGTTCGGCAAGCTCCTGTCTGGCAATAGGTGAATCCAACGGTCAAAATGACCGACTTGCCCGATGTTATTTTGACAAAAATTTACGTAGTGGCGAATGTCACGTCACAAGTTCATGATTTCAGAAGCGTCCCACTTATCTCATAGCAGCAATCAATGACGAATAACGTTCTGAAGTGCGGTTCTATGCGATTCCGGCGGGAAGAGGTGTTTTTCAGGGTTTTTGAGGGGGTTTCGAAAACCGCCGTGAGCGGTTCGAAGGCCGGGCGGAAAGAGTCACCGACAAAGCCATCGAACCGCTCAACAGGTTTTTACAATTCCTATACGATCTCCACCAGCTCAATCTCGAAGGTCAGGTTCTGACCGGCAAGAGGGTGATTGGCATCAAGCGTAACCGATGCCTCGTCAAGATCGACAATCATCACAATAGCTTCCTGTCCGTCGGCAAGACCAACCTGAAGCTGCTGTCCGATTTCAAGTTCCATGTCAGCCGGAAAACGCTCACGACTCACCGGTGTAACAAGATCAGTGCTGTGAGAGCCATAAGCCTCGTCTACAGGAATAACCGTTACTTTTATCTCTCCCGGAGCCATATCGATCACTGCACCGTCAAACCCCGGAATAACCTGTCCTGCGCCAATGGTAAACTCCAGCGGATCACGGTTTGCCGATGTGTCAAACATGGTACCGTCATCAAGCTTTCCGGTATAGTGAACTTTTACAATATCGCCCTCTTTTGCCTGCGCCATAACGTCCTCCCTGTTTATGATAAAAAATACCTTAACTCTGATAAATTAAATAATTTTACTCCCTTCCTGCATCCGTTCCAATCCTGAATGACCGGAATTGGAATCTGCGAATCTATGGAAAAAAGGATAAATAACTGCATGGCAGATGCAATTATCCCTGTATATCCGTTCCCGACCCGACCGACAGATCCCCATCTCCTGCCGCCATGCTCTCTTTGGGCAGACCTCCCGGGTAGTTGATTCTGATGAACTCGATAAGCTGCTCCCTGACAGAACAGCGGAGTTCAAAGGAGTCCGAAGAGTTTGCCGAACTGATCAGCGCACGGATCTCGACCACCTTTTCCGTAGCATTGGTGACATGCATCTTCACCACTCGCCCATCCCAGAGCGATGACGATCGCACAATTCTCTCAAGTTCCTGACGCAGGATGTCTATCGGAATGGCATAGTCCGCATAGAAAAAAACCGTACCAAGCAGCTCTGCCGAGCTCCGGGTCCAGTTTTCGAACGGTCGGTCAATAAACCAGGTGATCGGAACAATAAGGCGACGCTGATCCCACAGGCGGACAACAACGTAGGTCAGACTGATCTCCTCAATTCTCCCCCCCTCTTTTTCTACCACCACGATATCATCAACCCTTATGGGCTGCGTCAGGGCTATCTGAATACCGGCAATGAGCGTTGCGATACTTTTCTGAGCCGCAAAGCCGAGAATCACGCCGGCAACACCGGCTGAGGCAAGAATGCTGAGCCCGATCTGCCGGACGGTTTCAAAGGTCATCAGTACCGATGAAACAGCTATAACGACGAGAAGGACGTTGAGGATTTTCCGGAGAAGAGTGACATTGGTGGCAACCTTTCTGGCAGAAACATTGTCGGGAACATTCAGCGGATAACGCAGCAGGGTGAATTGTTCAAAAACACTGAAAAGGCGCATAAAAAACCATGCCACGGCGATAATCGAGGCTATCTGGTGGGCATGTTCAAGATATTCGCGCACATTCAGGGAGAGCTGCAACTCATGGAGTACTGCGGCAAGTGCAATCAGAACGGCAAGCAGGCGGAACGGCAGAACCATCAACTCAAAAGGAACGCCGCTCTCCCGAATTGAAGAACGCAAGCGGGCAAAAACACCTCTGAGAAGCGTTTTTGCTGTAAAAAATAAAACGATCGCAAGAGCTACGATTAAAACAGGTATGATGGATACCTGAGTCAGGCTTTCCCGAAAAGCTGAATTCATAAGCAAAGAGGATCCGTATTCAACGTGTTTTTACCCGCACACTTTCCCGAGCCTCTTCGTGCAAGGAACCAATGGCGTGCTCATGCAGGCATCTTCATACGGTTGAATTCACTCAACGAACGACTTACGCAGTCTTCAATAGCCATTCCTCCGAAAAAGTTGCCGGTAAGCAGGAGGTTCTTTTTCTGCTTAAGCAGGGTATCTGTTTTTTCCAGCCACTGATGATGACCAAGATTCAGTGAAGGAACCGTATTGAGCCTCGATTCAGAATGCACTATTTTTGACATACTGACACCAAGGACATCGGTTATACGCTTCCTTTTCGTTGCATCATCAAGACCGGGCTTGAAATGGAAGGCGAAGCCACGGAAATTTTCATCAGGAACCGTATCCCGCGACACAATCGAATAAAAAATATCATTCGGTGAGATCATCGCTGCAACACTTTTTAACGATATATCGCTTTTTTTCACGATCACGCCAACAGAATCAACATTGGCAGCTTTCAGTTGTCCAAGATGGTTGGCAATATCGGGATTGACATCGCGCAACAATTTTGAAGCAACCGAGGATGGAGTTGCCAGCACAAGTGTTTTGGCAGAATACTCTCCTCCACCGCTTGTTTTGAGCACATATTCGCCATTGGCAAACTCAACGGACGAAACGGCCTGCCCGTTAAACACATTAATCCCTTTTGTTGCGGCAATGGTGCGGGCAACCCCCTGCAAGCCATGCCTGAACGTGTAGTTTTTCAGAACATCCTTTCTTTTTTCCCGTGTCTTGAACATCATATCAGCAGGAAAATCATCGGTAGGCTGTGAGGGCACTGCATTGAAAAAATGACTGATCACGTCACGATAATTGCCATCACCAACGATTTTCGAATAATAGGATTTGACTGACAGTCCTGATTTCTTCAGCTTGAAAAAATTCGGAGCGGAACCGAGAAGTTCAAACAGGTTAAGCTGTGAAACAAGCGACTTGATGTTATCATCAATCAGCAAGGTAAAAGGAACCTTGGCCCGGGGTATAATGGTGTCCATGATACCGCACTTCTCAACAATATCCAGAAGGTTACGGTAAGAACTATAGCAGGTATGAGCGCCCAGTTCAAGCCAGAACTCTTTTCCTCCCGAAGTATAGGCGGGAGAGGAAAAAGAACCCCCGACAGTATCATTTTTTTCAATAATCGAAGTTTTCATACCGGCCTTGACACAGTAATACGCAAGGCTCAAGCCGCTGATACCGCCACCAACAACAACAACATCATTGTACATCATGAGAAAAAAAAATTCAGACGATTCATTTAAAAAAAAGAACCCCGGGATCAAACTGCAAGTCCCTGTTGATCCTGCTGAAAACCATGTATCGTAATGTAGCGAAAACAGGCAACAACACCATTGAAAAAGTTCCGGATCTGCCGGTTTCACTGCGGCAATGAAACGGCACGGCTTTCAATCGCTCTCAGGATTCGGCATCTCGATAATTGCTGGAATACCTGACATAATTTTCAGGCGATTCCTCAATATTGCGCCGCTCCGCTTCGGTTATCGGCCTCATGACCCTGGCTGGAACGCCTGCAACAAGCATGCCCTCAGGCACGGTAAACCCCTGCTTTACAAGAGAACCGGCAGCAACTATCGACCAGGACTCAACAATACAGTCATCGAGAAGCACCGCACCCATCCCGATCAGGACATGATCTTTCACCGTACAGGCATGAAGCACTGCACCGTGACCGATCGTCACACAGTTTCCGATATTGAGCGGGCCGGTATCATGCGTCACATGCAGCGTTGCATTGTCCTGCACGCTGCACTTTTCCCCGATTCGAATCGGACAGACATCACCGCGAACAACCGCATTGAACCAGACGCTTGAGTAGGCCCCGATATGCACATCGCCAACCACAAACGCCCCGTCCGTCATGAATACCGTTTCATGAATTTCCGGATAGACCCCCCTGTAAGGCAATACTTTTCCCATACATTCCTGTTTTTATTAATTGTACATTAAAATATAGCATGTTCTCCATCAACAGAGACCGTAACATCAGATAGAAATAACAAACCTTTTCAGCAGCGGCATGAACGTCACCCTGAGTTGCAACAAGTTAAAGAAAATCTATAATAAACGTGAAGTCGTTAAAAGCTCTACTCTTGAGGTAAAGCAGGGCGAGATTGTCGGCCTGCTCGGCCCAAACGGAGCGGGTAAAACAACAACCTTTTACATGATTGTCGGTCTGGTAAAGCCTGACGGGGGCGATGTGTTTCTTGATTCGACAAACATTACCCGACTGCCCATGTATAAACGCGCCCGCTTCGGCATCGGATACCTCCCGCAGGAGGCCTCGGTATTCCGAAACATGACGGTTGAAGAGAACATTCTGAGTGTGCTTGAGTTCTCTTCCCTGCCGAAAACGGAACAGAAGGAAAAAGCCGAAAAAATGCTTGAGGATCTCAACATCACCGCTGTCAGGAAAAGCAAAGGATACTCTCTTTCCGGCGGTGAACGCCGCAGAACAGAAATCGCCAGGGCACTTGCGCTCGATCCGAAGTTTATCCTGCTTGACGAACCTTTTGCCGGTGTGGATCCGATTGCGGTTGAAGATATTCAGCAGATTGTCAAGGGTCTGGTTAAACGAGATATCGGCGTACTCATCACCGATCACAACGTGCATGAAACCCTTGCCATTACCGATCATGCCTATCTGCTTTTCGACGGCAGCATCTTTATCCACGGCACGCCGGAGGAGATTGCAGAAAATGCTGAAGTCCGAAAACTCTACCTTGGAGAAAAATTCAGCCTCGAACGCTACTGAAGTGCTCCATTCAACCAGTCAGGAAACTCTGGTAATACACCCGCCCGAACTGAGCCGAGCCGAAACGCCGGCATCCCGAATAATAAATAAAGCGTCAACCGACTGAACTTTTTGGGCTGCCCGCTTTGTTAAACAGAGAACATTGCAAAACACGAGTACAAAAAAAGAAGATCGATGATATCTTTTTTTATTGATGTTCAAACTGCTGAAAGACACAACCGACCATGAAAGTTCTTCTTATCTATCCCGAATTTCCTGATACCTTCTGGAGTTTCAAGTATGCGCTGAAGTTCGTACAGAAAAAAGCCTCACTTCCTCCGCTTGGACTGATCACGGTTGCATCCATGCTTCCTGAAAGCTGGGATTGCAAACTGGTGGATCTCAATGTTACAACGCTCACCACCGAAGATCTTCAATGGGCCGATATGGCATTTGTAAGCGCCATGGCTGTCCAGCAGGAATCCGCACGCAAGGTTATTGCCCTTTGCAACAAAACAGGCTTGAAAGTTGTGGCAGGAGGACCATTGTTCACCTCGGAACATGAGGATTTTCCAACTGTCGATCATTTTGTGCTCAACGAAGCTGAGCTCACCCTTCAACCCTTTCTTGACGACCTGCTGGCCGGTATACCGAAAAAAATATACACATCAAACCTCTTTCCCGATCTTACAAAAACACCCGTTCCGCAGTGGCACCTGCTTGATATAAAAAAATATGCGTCAATGGCCCTGCAGTTTTCAAGGGGGTGCCCTTACCAGTGTGACTTCTGTAATGTCACTGCGCTGTTGGGACATAAAATCCGGACCAAAACCAGCGACCAGATTATTGCAGAACTTGACGGTCTCCACAAAATGGGCTGGCTCGACAGCATCTTTTTTGTCGATGATAACTTCATCGCCCATAAAAGCTACCTGAAAAAAGATCTCCTGCCCCGCCTCATCGCGTGGCAGAAAAACAACAGAACAACCACCAAATTTTATACCGAGTGCTCAATCAATCTTGCCGATGACCCTGAGCTCCTTGATCTTATGGTCCTTGCCGGATTCACCCAGGTCTTTATCGGCATTGAAACACCTGATGACACGGCTTTACAGGCCTGCGGCAAACAGCACAACACGTCAAGGGACATGCTCGAAAACGTCAGAAAAATTCAGCAGGCCGGCATAGAGGTACAGGGTGGCTTTATTGTAGGATTTGACAGCGATACCCCGTCCATTTTCCAGAAACAGATCGATTTTATCCAGAACAGCGGTATTGTTACCGCCATGGTCGGTGTCCTGCAGGCTCTTCCGGGCACAAAACTCTACGAACGCATGGAAAAAGAGGGCCGGTTGCTGCATAACTCAAGCGGTGACAATGCCGACAGCAATACCAACATTATTCCGAAAATGGATATCGATATTCTGCGCAAAGGGTATACCGATATGATGACCCAGCTCTACACCCCGAAACACTACTACAAACGAATCCGGACTCTTCTCCGGGAGTACAAAGCCCCGAAATTCAAGAGCAGATTCCGCATCAGCCAGCTGCTTGCCTTTGGCCGATCGACTGTGCTGCTTGGCGTGGTGGGCCGGGAACGGTTCCAGTACTGGAAAATGCTCGGCTGGACTCTCTTTAACCGCCAGGAGTCACTTCCTCTTGCCATAACGCTCGCCATATACGGCCACCATTTCCGCAAGGTCTGCACGCTGCACCTCAAGGAAACGGTCAGGGCATAACCGGACTTCATGGTATCGCAGGAATGCTTTCTCCAGGCTTCCTGCGATACCATGAAAAATTCCTCCCTTCCCATCACCACTTCCCGGATCCCCTTTTCTTGCGTATCTTTCTCCGGTAACGCTTACCCCTGCAACCACACTCTTTTCATGATAGCCGAACACCTGCTTTTTCAATCTGAAGGCGGATTTATCCGCATCCCGATCTGGGGCCACATTCCATTGAGCGGGCCGCTGAAAAAAGTCCTCTCTCACCCCTCTTTTCTTCGTCTCAAAGGGATACGGCAACTGTCGTTTTCGCAGCAGGTATACCCTGGTGCCACGCACACCCGTTTTGAGCACTCCATAGGGGTCTATCACCTCATGAAACTGATTCTGCAGCGCATGCTGACCAGCCCTCTCGCACTCAGCCTTCAGGATGACCGGTTCAGGTTTGACGACCACAACTGCAGGGTATTGCTCTCGGCCTGTCTCCTGCACGATATCGGCCATTTCCCCCACGCTCATATTATCGAGGAACAGATTCCTCTCTCTGGCACGGAACCGATTTTCTCGCACCACGAGGAGCTCTGCCGACACTTTATCTATGAGGTGCATCCCGGAGTTCCCTCAATCGCTGAAATATTGCAGGAGGAGTGGCTGGTGTCGCCTGAAGAGGTCATCGACCTCATTACGGGCAGTTCCGGCACACGATTCAGCAAGCTCATCAGCGGTACGCTTGACCCCGACAAGATGGACTACCTCATGCGTGACGCTCATCACTGCAACATTCCCTATGGGAGCATTGATATCGAGCGGCTCATCGAGTCGTTCGTTCCTGATCCGGAGAGGGAACGGTTTGCCATCACGGAAAAAGGTATCGCGCCACTTGAAAGCCTGCTTTTTGCTAAATACATGATGATGCGCAATGTTTACTGGCACCATACCAGCCGGGCGCTCTCGGCAATGCTCCGAAGACTTCTGCAGGATATTGCGGACAACGGCATGCTCTCTCCCAATGCATTGCGCGAGCTTTTTTACGGCAATGCCGATGACCGGGTACTGCACGAACTGAAACAGCTTATGCCGGAAAAAGATCATCCGCTTTGCTCACTGCTTGACGATATACTCATGCGCAAGGTCTATAAAAGAGCTGTAACCATACACCCCTATCTGCCGGATTCCGGAAAAGAGGACGAGCGATGGTTCGCTTTTAACAGTGACGGCAAAAGGCGCCGCGCAATGGAAGAGAAGATCTGCCGGTTTCTCAACAAACGTTACCATCTCGGGCTTCACGGTCATGAGGTGCTTATCGACCCTCCCTCCAAAAAAGATATTTTTGATTACAATGATCTGAAAGAGTTGCGGGTCTACCCGACACGTTCGGAACATGTGCACTACGCTCTGCAACTTTCATCGGAATATGTGCGTTTCGATGATTTCAGAGAGTCAGTTTTCCGATCAGATTTTATTCTCTCGTTCGAACGCTATACCAAGAAGTTCCGGTTGCTCTCCCGCATGGACATTGTTGAATATATTGTTGCATCGGAGAGTGAAATCATGGCTCTCCTGCAAGAGTAGAAAGTGTATATTACGTTTAAACAATACAACAAAACGCTATCTGACTATGGAACATCATCAGGACAAATTCTACAAGGGGCTCTTTTACGGTGCCGGCCTCGGAGCAGCGGTGGGAACCATCATGGGTTTACTTTTTGCACCCCATAAAGGCACTGAAATTCAGCAGATGATTACCGGCAAGGTCAAGCACGCTCTCGACAAGGCCTCTGATTTTTATGAGAGCAGCGAACACGACATCGCCTACAGCAACGAGGCAAAAAAACGATCACAGGATATTATCGACACTGCCCGTGATGAAGCGAAAAAAATTCTTACGGAGGCAAACAACCTGATCAAGGAGATCAAGGGTCATGGCAAACCACAGGAAAACTGAGACGTGCTGAGTTATAAAGGAGTCAATACAGCTCAGGAAAACCGGAACGGCTACGCAGTGCTTCTTCTGCATGCGTTTCCGATTTCCGCAGAGATGTGGGAGCCACAGTTACGAGCGATTGAGGCTGCGGGATTTATGGCTGTCGCCCCGAACTCGTTCGGCATTGAAGGCTCGGAAGAAAAACAGGATTGGTCATTTACCGATTACGCTCATGAGCTTGCGGCACTGCTTGACTCTCTGCACTGCCGCAAGGTTACCGTTGTCGGACTTTCGATGGGAGGATATCAGGCATTTGCGTTTCTGAAATGCTATCCGGAAAAAATCGCGTCGATTGTTCTGTGCGACACGCGGTCTGAAGATGACGCGCTTCCGGCACGACAGCAGCGCCAGGAGTTTATCAACGCCATTGAAGCCCATGGCCCTGAAGAGGCGGTGCGCCGCATGCTGCCGAACTTCTTTTCTTCCAAAACCGCCCTGGAGAAACCGGAACTGCCAGAACATGCGGCAGAGATGATCCGAAAACAGTCGAACCGGGCTATCGTCGAAGCCATGAAGGCTATCATGACCCGCGAGGATGCAACGCCGCTCCTTTCAGGCATCACCTGCCCTGTACTGGTGCTGAACGGTGAAGAAGACCGCATAACGACACCCGAAACCGCCGCTGGAATACAGACACAAATTCCCGGTGCGCTTCTCGGAATTCTCCATGAAGCCGCACACCTTTCGAACATGGAACAGCCCGAACAGTTCAACGCTCTGCTGCTTGAACACATTCAGGCTCTCACGATATCCTCTGAAAAAACCTGATCACGTTTCGAGGCTTTCGATAATTTCGAAAAAGTTTGGAAACGACACCCCCACCACACCGATATCAGAAATAGCAAGGTCGATGCCTGTTGCCTTTCCGGCAATGGCAAAACTCATGGCAATCCGATGATCATCAAAGCTCTCGATGGAAACGACTCCTTTCGGCACCGTCTTGCGGCCATTTACCTTGAATCCGTCAGGATACTGCTCACAATGAAAACCGAGACGTTCAAGATTAACGACAAGAGCATCAATCCTGTCACTCTCCTTGGTTCTGAGCTCTGCTGCATGGTGCAGTTCGAACCTGCCGGACGAAAAGGCCGATAAAACCGCCAGCATCGGAATTTCATCAATAACATTGGCAACCAGATGATGATCGCTGATAACCAGCGGGTTCAGTTCCCCCGTAGCACGCACAAGAACGTCGCCGATTGTTTCTCCACCGATAACCCTGCTGTTTTCAATCGATATTCCTGCTCCCGCATCGGCAAGAATGGCAAGGTATGCCGTTCTTGTCGGATTGAGACAAAGATCCCTGATAATAATGTCTGAACCTTTTGCAAGCAGCGCAAGGGATACGATAAAACAGGCCGCTGAAGGATCAGCGGGAATATAAAACGGTTTTGATTCGATGCGTTGACGCCCCGGAACAATAATAACCCGCTCGCCATTCGGCATATCGATGGTTTCAAGACCGAGCATCAGCTCGGTATGGTCGCGAGACCGAACCGGCTCGATGATGCGGGTTTGACCATCGGCATGAAGCGCGGCAAAGGTAACAAGCGACTTGACCTGTGCTGAAGGTACAGGAAGACGGTACTCAAGCGGGTGAAGATCCTTTATACCCCGTATCCGGACCGGAGCTGTCCCCGAAGGAGAGAGCTCTACCAACGCTCCCATTTCCCGCAGGGGATCAGCAACCCTTTTCATCGGCCGCTTCATGAGCGAACTGTCGCCTTCAAGAACACTTTCAAAAGGCTGTGCTGCAAGAATACCGGCAAACATTCGCATGGTACTGCCGGAGTTATTGCACATCAGCGGTGCCTGGGGCACATGAAAACTCCACAATCCCCCTGATTCGATAACAACCCGTCTTATTATCCTGCCATAACTGCCGACACACTCTTCCTGGGTAAGCGCTATACCCGCAGCCTGCAGGACACCAAGTGTCGACTGGTTATCGAACCCTCCGGAAAAATTTATAATTTCCGTCGTACCGTCCGACAATGCTCCTATCAGAGCTGCTCGATGAGAGATCGACTTGTCAGGCGGCAACGCGGTTACTTCACCCTTGAAAACGCTCATGTGACCTTGAATTTGCTTTAACAAAAAAAAGCAACCCCCTTGAAAGGAGTTGCTTTTCACATCATTATCAGACCTGATTTTTTATGAATTGCGTTCTTCATTCGCTCTCTGCGCCCTGCGGCGGCTTCTTGAGCGCTTTAAACGACCATCAACTGAAGGTTTGACAAAGTATGCCTTTTTACGAAACTCCTTCAAAACCCCTGCTCGCTCATATTTCTTTTTAAAGCGCTTCAGCATCTTGTCAATGGATTCGTTATCATTTATCTGCACACTGACCAAAAGTAATCACCCCCTTGAATAAAGATCAACGTCTTAGTTTAAGCTTGATAAGATCGGTAAGACTCTCTGCGTTTTTTTCCGTTCCCGAG
>JAAXUM010000021.1 GCA_013336025.1 Chlorobiaceae bacterium | reverse complement strand
AAACATTGTTGATCTCTCATCTACCCAGTATTCTGCCAAGGTTACAAATGCTGGAGAATTTGGCGATATCGGCGAAAAAAATGCAGCACTCTTCCTTCAGGACGAATGGAAAATAACCGACCAGCTGACAGCTCTCATGTCCCTTCGTTATGACTGGAGCGGTATTGATGCCAGTGAGGTGACTTTCAAGGACTACAGTATAGCCGCCACACCAACGCTGACGCTTCCGATTGAGAATCAGTCAGTAGATGCGCTCAGTCCTCGTATTGCTCTGAACTTCAAGCCTCTGGATGATCTCGCTTTCCGTGCATCATGGGGCAAAAGCTTCCGTGCTCCGACACTGGCAGAGCGCTTTGTTCGCGACGCAGGACTGTTTATGGGCAACCCGAACCCTGCCCTTGACAAGGAAACCCTTTCTGCATATGAACTTGGCGTTTACAAGCAGTTCGGTGACAGGGTCTCGCTCGACATTGCTGCCTACATCAATGATTACGACAACCTTATCGAGTCCAAAAACATCAGCAAGACATTTATGCGGCCGGTGGTTTTTCATTATGAGAACATCGCAAAGGCACGTATCTGGGGAATCGAGACCAGCCTTAACATAAGGCCTACAGATGACCTGACACTGAACCTTGGTTACAGCTACATGAATGCCAAGAATAAAAGCTATGTGAAAGGAGCAAATCCCACAATCGATCAGAATCCTGATCCTGAATGGCTGACTTACAGACCTGAACACACTGCTTCACTCAGCGTCAACTGGAACGCAACAAAGAGCCTTGCTCTTTTCGGCACAGGACGCTATGTAGGAAAGTACAAGGCAACCAGCACCTACACCAATCCTCAGGGTGCTAACTATCCTGGTGATTTTCTGGTCTTTACCCTTGGGGCAAAATTCAAGGCTACAGAGAACATCGGGCTCAGCTTCATCTGCAACAACCTCACCAACGAGCAGTATGAAGAAGCTGAATGGTTCCGTGCTCCGGGAAGAAGCTTTGTTGCCGGTATTGATTTCGTGTACTGAGAAACATCGCTCTGTACCGTTCTTTTAGAAAAGAAGCCTGTCATTCACTTCGAATGACAGGCTTCCTGTTTTTTAGGTGTAGCATTCATCGAATGATTTTATTACATTTGGCAATCCTGTAGAACCACCATTCAAAGCACATCTTTGTTATCTCCTATGCACGATAAAATCAGAATTGCCGCTATTGTCGGAATGGAACAATGCAATCAGCGGGTCTGGCGTGAAGTCAAAGAGAAAATCAGCGCCCACGCCGAGCTGACTCAATGGACCGATCAGGACCTTGAACATCAGAATCCTGAAACGGCTGAGGCTATCCGAAATGCTGACTGTGTCTTTACCACCCTGATTCAGTTCAAGGGGCAGGCTGACTGGCTGCAGGAGCAGCTTCAGCACTCCAGCGTCACCACGGTTTTCGCTTACGAATCCATGCCGGAAGTCATGCAGATGACCAAAATCGGCACCTATGTCGTGTCGGGCGACGGTAGCGGGATGCCCGATATTGTAAAAAAAGTTGCAAAAATGCTGGTGAAAGGGCGCGACGAGGATGCGCTGTACGGCTACATGAAGCTGCTGAAAATCATGCGCACCATGCTGCCGCTCATTCCGAAAAAAGCAAAAGATTTCAAAAACTGGATGCAGGTCTATACCTACTGGATGCATCCGACCACCGACAACCTCGCCTCGATGTTCAACTACATCATGGCAGAATATTTTGCGGTTGACGTGAAAGTTGAAAAGGTGCAGGAAGTTCCCACCATGGGATTTTACCATCCTGCGGCTCCCGAATACCAGAAAGATCTTCACCACTATGAAAAGTGGTTGCATAAACACGACCGTACTGCTTCGAAAAAACGCAATATCGGTCTTCTCTTTTTCCGCAAGCATCTTCTGCAGGAAAAGGAGTATATCGACAACACCATCCGGGCCATTGAAGCAAAGGGTCTTAATCCCCTGCCTGTTTTTGTGATGGGTGTTGAGGGACATGTTGCCACCAGAGAGTGGTTTACGCATAACAATATCGACATGCTCATCAACATGATGGGCTTCGGCTTTGTGGGCGGCCCCGCAGGCGCAACCACACCGGGAGCATCATCTGCTGCACGCGACGAGATACTGGGAAAAATCAACGCTCCCTACGTTGTTTCTCAGCCGCTCTTCATACAGGATTTCACCTCATGGAAATCGCAGGGCGTTGTACCGCTCCAGTCGGCCATGACCTATTCGCTGCCTGAAATGGATGGGGCTGTCTGCCCTGTTGTGCTCGGAGCCATCAGGGACGGTCGCCTTCAGACGGTTCCGGATCGTCTTGAACGACTTGCCGGGTTTGCAAAAAAGTTTTCAGACCTTCGCCACACTCCGAACAAGGACAAAAAAGTTGCGATGGTCGCTTACGACTATCCTCCGGGCATGGGTAAAAAAGCAAGCGCCGCTCTGCTTGACGTACCAAAAAGCATCTACAGCATTCTCCTGAAGTTGCGTGACGAAGGGTACAACGTCGGAGAGATTCCGGAATCACCGGAAGCCCTGCTTGCCATGCTCGACAAAGCCACCGATTATGAAATCCAGGCACACGAGCAGGATTGTTTTGCTATCGACCGTGACCGGTTTTACAGTATCACAAGCGACAGAGAGCGCGAACGCATTGAAGGCCGCTGGGGCGGATTTCCCGGCGACGTTGCTCCGATCAAACCCGACAAGCTCTTTATCGGAGGTTTGACCCTTGGCAATATCTTTATCGGCATACAGCCTCGACTTGGAATCCAGGGTGATCCCATGCGTCTGCTCTTCGACAAGGAGAACACGCCGCACCATCAGTATATAGCTTTCTACCGCTGGATCAGCCGCGTTTTCGGAGCAAACGCCCTTGTTCACATCGGTATGCACGGTACTGTGGAGTGGATGCCCGGCCTTCAGCTTGGTGTTACCGCCGACTGCTGGTCTGACGCACTCCTCGGCGAAGTGCCCCATTTCTATATCTATCCGATCAACAATCCGAGCGAGGCCAATATTGCCAAACGCCGCGGGTACGCAACCATGATATCACACAACATCCCGCCTTTGGCACGGGCCGGTCTCTACAAGGAACTCCCCGCCTTCAAGGAGATGCTGAACGATTACCGTGAGCGCGGACTGGAAAAAATCGTGGATGTTGAAACCGAAGAGGTTATTCTCACCAAGGCACAGCAGCTCAACCTGACGGATGACTGCCCGCGCATGGAGCAGGAGAACTTCCAGGACTATATCAGCCGACTCTATACTTACATGATGGAGCTCGAAGGTCGCCTGATTTCAAACTCGCTGCACGTCTTTGGTGAAACGCCAAAGCTCGACACCCAGGTAACCACGATTACCGAGTACCTGAAGGTTCGCGGTAATGAAAAATCGCTTCCATCGATTATCATGCAGGCCACCGGCGAAAACAGAACCTATGGCGATTACGCTTCCCTTGCGACCCGTGCACGCAAGGGTGAACCATTAGCCCTTAAAGCGCGTGAAGTCGTTGACGATCATACAAGAGAGTTCATCTCGGAAACCATTTTCGGCAGGAGCAATCCCACAACCGTGTTCAACAAGATAACCGGCGGATCAAAAGTCTCACCGGAAATGGTTGAAGCCATCAACAGTTCACTGCAGGACGGACTTGCCCTGAAGCGCGCACTTGAAGACAATCGCAACGAAATGAAGGGCCTCCTTCGCGCTCTCGCGGGCGAGTACATCCCTTCTGGCTCAGGCGGCGATCTGGTACGTGACGGCGCAGGCATTCTGCCGACTGGCCGCAACATCCACGCTATTGACCCATGGCGCATTCCATCCGAACTGGCCTTCAAGCGCGGCAAGCAGATTGCTGAAACCATTCTTGCCCGCCATATTGAAGAGAACAACGGGGATTATCCTGAAACCATTGCCCAGGTTCTCTGGGGTCTTGATACGATCAAGAGCAAAGGCGAAGCGGTAGCCGTCATCATTCACCTCATGGGTGCTGAACCGGCTTACGATGCACAGGGCAAAATCAGCCACTACCGACTCGTGCCGATTGAAAAACTTGGCCGTCCGAGAATCGATGTGCTCATCCAGATCAGCTCGATCTTCCGCGACACCTTTGGCGTACTTGTCGATCATCTCGACAAACTGGTCAAAGACGCCGCAAAAGCAGATGAGCCGCATGAAATGAACCATATCAAAAAACATGTGGACGCCGCTTTGAAAGAGGGAAAGGATTTTGAAAGCGCCACCTCACGCCTCTTTACCCAGTCACCCGGAGCTTACGGCTCACAGGTTGAAGAGCTGGTGGAAGATTCAGCCTGGGAATCCGAAGAGGATCTCGACAACATGTTCATCAAACGTACCGGTTTTGCCTATGGAGGTAACCGCTACGGCGACCAGCAGACCGACATTCTCAAAGGGCTTCTCAGCACCGTTGATCGCGTCGTACAGCAGGTCGATTCGGCTGAGTTCGGCATTACCGATATCGACCGATACTTCTCCTCATCGGGAGCGCTGCAGCTCTCTGCACGACGACGCAATCCGAAAGGCGACAACGTTAAGCTGAACTATGTTGAAACCTTCACTGCCGACGTCAAGATTGATGATGCCGACAAAGCGCTGAAAGTTGAATTCCGCACCAAGCTGCTCAATCCTAAATGGTTTGAAACCATGCTTGATCAGGGACACAGCGGAGCAGCCGAAATCAGCAACCGATTCACCTACATGCTTGGGTGGGATGCCGTCACGAAAGGCGTTGACGACTGGGTATACAAAGAGGCTGCCGAAACCTATGCCTTCGATCCGAAAATGCGCGAACGACTGATGAAGGTCAACCCGAAAGCATTCAAAAACATCGTGGGACGAATGCTCGAAGCAAGCGGAAGAGGTATGTGGAGCGCCGACCCCGACATGATCGAAAAACTTCAGGAGATCTATTCCGATCTCGAAGACCGTCTTGAAGGAATAGAGATTTAGGAAGGCCGGATTAATGGCTATGTGTTATGTTTCAGGCGGTGGGGCTAAAATACTGAGTGGGGGTAGCGATTTTGAATTTTGGATTCTTGATTTCGCATTTGTTTGAAGAACCCGTTACTCCCCACGTAACGCTTAACCCGTCACTCACTGCGCTGCCATTTTTATAGAGATCCCTCCCTGCTTTCGGGATGACAACATGGAGAGGGTGTAACGACACTCAGAGATTGTGACGACATGCAAAGGATGTGACGACTTGTCGTGAGTTCAGGATGAACAGGAAGAGAATGAAATATTCCTTTTTTTCTTTTCATTTGTTATATTTGCAGTAAACTTCTACTTATGGCATCAGGCAGAAAAAACATATCCCGAAGTTTTTTGCGTGTTTTTGAGATTCTGCTTTTCTTTGTTATCTCCGTTGTCGGTTTTAATGTTCTGGCAAAGACAACGTCTCAGAATGGTAAATCCAAAACGCGCTCATCTTCCCGGTACACGCTGCTGATGGCCAGACTTGCCTCTCCTGAGCTCCAATATCCACCTCGTTCAGACAATTTTTTCATTTCAGGGCATACCACTCTTATACAAAAGAGTTCCCCGCTATCGTTTCACGCTCCAGTGGCAATCGCTCACTACGCTTATAGTGCCTTGCCGTCAGATCCCGTCTTCACTCCGGAAAAAACGCCGTATCCTGTTCTATTTCTTCAAAAACCCGCCAATCTCCTCCAGCAGAACCCTGTCCTTTTGATTTAGCGCTCTTCTGAACAACCTGGCCTGCATGTTTTTTTCAGATAAAACTGACTGTAGTTAAAAAAAATGCAGGGATATGAGTGACACATCCCCGGTATCGGGTTTCGTTTCTCTCGTGTTTGTTGCTATTGATTTCAGGTGTTTTCTGCTACCATGATTTAAACGGGTAATTGTATGCGTTTTGTCTTTCTGACCATGGAATCAACGAACAACGGCAACTTGAGAAGTGCTGCTGAAACGTTGAATCAGAGGTTCGGGCTTGACCTTGAAGTTGCCATTTTCAATCTTGGTCTTCATCACTCGACTCCCCGCCTTTGGGAGCAGCTTGAAGAGCGTTTTCGTACAGCGGATTTCATCTTCGGTTCAATGCTTTTCAGCGAAGAGATCGTTCGTCCTCTTGAGAAACTGCTCGAAGATATTCTCTGCCCGGTCTGCATGATTACCAGCAATCCCGCACTGATCACCCAGACAAGAATCGGCAGGTTTTCGCTCCGCAAACCGAAAGAGGAGACAAAAGAGCCTGGACTGTTCAAACAGTGGGTATCAAAACTCAAGCCAAAACACAGTCACGGTGAAAGCCAGCGCCAGCTCGCCCTTGCCCGCAACGTCAGCAAAATCATGAAACTCATCCCCGGCAAGGCGAGAGATATTCATACCTTTATTGCTGCCCACCAGTTCTGGCTGAACGGGTCAGAGGAAAATATGGAGCGATTCCTCTCTCTTATCATTGATCGCTATGTGCCCGAATGGAAAGGCAAACTCCCCCAGGACGATCCCGTCTTTTACCCTGAAGCGGGACTCTGCCATCCCGATTCACCTGAACAGTTCTTCTCTGCCGGAGAATATCTCCAATGGCAAAAAAGCAATCAGCCTCAAGGAGGCAAGGGTCCTGTTGCCATTCTTGCCATGCGCTCAACCATACTGAGCAAAAACATGCAGCATATCGACTCTTTGCAAAGAGCGCTTGAGTCGAAAGGCATCAACACATGCATAGCATACAGCGGCGGGCTTGACTTCCGTCCAGCTCTCGACAGGTTTTTTGATCCCCGGAAACCCGACTCGCTTCGCCCCCGTCTGATCATTAATGCCACAGGGTTTTCCCTTGTAGGCGGCCCGGCAGAAACCAGGGCTGCCGAGGCTGTTGTTGCCATGAAAAAACTGGATGTTCCCTGCTACAATCTGATTCCTCTCTCCTTTCAGTCTGTGGAACAGTGGCGGGAAAACAACCTGGGGTTGACCCCTTTGCAGACCGCACTGAGCGTAGCCGTTCCGGAACTTGACGGCACCATCGAGCCCCATGTCTATGCCGGAACTGAAGCAGGTACCGACCGCACCGTGCCACTCAACAAGGAGATTGCCTCTATCACAAACCGTGTACATCGATTTCTCCGGCTCCAGGAAAAACCTGTGAGTGAGAAAAAAATCGCCATTGTACTCTTCAATTTTCCTCCGAATCTCGGCAATGCAGGAACAGCAGCATATCTCAACGTATTTGAAAGCCTCATGAGGCTCCTCAGAGAGATGAAAACAGCCGGATACAGGGTTACTGTTCCATCTTCCGTTGAAGAGCTGAAGGACAAACTGCTTGAAGGAAACCGGCTGATATACGGAACGGATGGCAACGTAGCCGATCACCTGCCGGTTGACGAATACAGAAAACGTTTTCCGGCCTATACAGAGATTGAGCCATTCTGGGGCGATGCGCCCGGAGAGATACTCAATGACCGGCAGAAGTTTCATATTCTCGGTTGTTCTTTTGGCAACATCTTTCTGGGCCAGCAACCGAGTTTCGGCTATGAACGTGATCCGATGCGCCTGCTCATGGCAAAAGACGCCGCACCAAACCATGCATTTGCAGCATTCTACACCTGGATAGAACAGTGCCTCAACGCCGATGCGGTGCTCCACTTCGGCACACACGGCGCCCTTGAGTTCATGCCTGGAAAGCAGACCGGACTTTCGAGTTCATGCTGGCCAAAGAGACTGATCGGCTCGCTGCCGAACTTTTACTGCTACTGCGTGAACAATCCAAGCGAAGGTGCAATTGCAAAACGAAGAGGTTACGCAACACTTATCAGCTACCTCACTCCACCGCTTGAACATGCCGGGCTCTACAAGGAACTTGCAAAACTCCGGGCTCTTATTGCCGGAACCCGTAAGGTGATGAACGATGAAACTATGGCGGAAATCAGGGAACTCGCATCATCCCTTGAACTTGATACCGGATTGCAGGAGCTCCACGACGAAGCCTGGATTGCCAGACTGAACAATGAACTCTACCTTGTTGAAGAGCGCATGATCCCTCTCGGGCTGCACATCATGGGTGAGGCTCCGTCTCCGGAGAGTCTTGTCGATCATCTTTCCATGCTCATCAGCCACTCCCGTCCGGAACTTGACAACCGCTCGCTGCCTGAACTGATCTGCAAACACAGAAATCTTGATTACCAGCGTCTCACAGAGAGTATTGAAAGAGACCGTGATGCGCAGCAGGAGTGGCAGGAACTGCTTGCCATAACACGTGAATCGGTAAAACTCTTCACCAGGCATCTTTCTGACTCGAACAATGCCGTTCATCTGCCGGTCAGGGCTTTGCTCGAAGGAACCTTTACCGTCAGAATGGCTGAGGCTGACAGCTACCTTCACCGTCAGGCAGGCATTAAAATCGGTGAACTCCAGAAGCTCTGGCATTTTCTGCAAAGGGTACTCATTGACCTTGCTGAAAACCGTGAACTCAAGGCCGTTCTCCATGCACTTGAAGGGAAATATACCCCTCCCTCTCCCGGAAATGATCTTGTTCGAAACCCGGATACCGTCCCGACGGGAAGAAACATCCACAGTCTCGATCCCTACAGCATCCCGACAACTTTTGCGCAGCAGGCCGGAGAACGCTCTGCTGAAGAGCTGCTTAAGGTATACAGGGATGAAAACGGAACGTTGCCGGAATCCATAGCGGTAGTACTCTGGGGCACCGACAACCTGAAAAGTGATGGAGAAGGTGTGGCGCAAGCTCTTGCACTCCTTGGCGCAAGGGCAAAAACTGATGAATTGGGAAAAATAGGCGATATTGAACTGATTCCCCTCGCAATGCTTGCCCGTCCGCGCATTGATGTGGTAATGACCATCAGCGGAATATTCAGGGATCTGCTCTCACACCAGGTCACCCTGCTCGACAAGGCTGTCAGAATGGCAGCAGCAGCTGATGAACCTGAATCAATGAATTTCATAAAAAAACATGTCCTCCAGGAGATGCACGATAAAAACATCCCCTTTTCCGATGCCTCAAACAGAGTTTTTTCGAATGCACCTGGAAGTTATGGTGCAAATGTCAACCATCTGGTCGAAAGCAGTACATGGGAGGAAGAAGAGCAGCTTGCCGATGCATTTGTCAGTCGAAAGAGTTTTGCTGTAACCGAAAACGGCCAATGGAAAGAGTGCCCGGACGCACTGCGCTCTGCCTTGCAGCATGTTACACTCACCTACCAGAATATTGACAGCTATGAAATCGGTATTTCGGATATAGACCATTATTATGAGTATCTTGGCGGTGTCTCCAAAACCGTAGAACATCTCAGCAAATCCAAACCAAAGATCATGCTTGGCGATATCAGCGGGTTTGGAAAAAAACAAAGAATCTGCTCTCTCGAAAAAATGGTATCGCTGGAAGCACGGACGAAACTGCTTAACCCGAAATGGTACGAAGCCATGCTTGAGCAGGGCTATCAGGGGGTCAGAGAGATAGAGTCTCACCTCACCAACACTTATGGTTGGAGCGCCACAGCTTCAGCGGTAAAAGACTGGACATACCGCCAGTTCAGCGAAACCTTCCTGCAGGACAGGGAGATGCTTGAGAGAATGGCGTCGATGAATATCCATGCAACCAGGGCAATGACAAGCCGACTGCTCGAAGCCCACTCCAGAGGATTCTGGGATGCGGATCCTGAAACAGTAGAAGAACTCCAGGAACTGTATGCTGACCTTGAAAGCAGAATTGAAGGCGTTCACAGCGAAATACACTGATTAACACTGAAACCGTTCAACCACTAACACGCTAAAACACCGCATATGAACAGCACCTCTTTTAATGCTGAAGAACACAAAAAAATGCTCCGCTCCTACTTCAACGGGCAGGGCTTCCAGCGATGGGCATCGATTTATGGTGACGACAAGCTCTCAACTGTCCGCAACACGGTACGGGAAGGTCACACCGTTATGATGGACAAAGCTTTTGAGTGGCTCCGAAAAATCGGTCTGCCACCTGAATCAAGCGTACTCGACGCCGGTTGTGGAACAGGGTTGTTCAGTATAAGAATTGCCAAAGAAGGCTATAAAGTAAAAGCTGTTGATATTGCCTCACAGATGGTTGACAAGGCAAAAGCCGATGCCATTAAAAGCGGAGTTGGCAAAAACATCGATTTTGAGGTCAACACCATTGAATCTGTCAAAGGCAAGTATGATGCCGTCGTATGTTTTGATGTGCTGATTCATTATCCTGCGGAAGGGTTCGCGCAGGCCTTCAGAAACCTGAGCAGTCTTACCAAAGGTTCGGTCATTTTCACCTATGCGCCCTACAACAAAATCCTTGCGTTCCAGCACTGGCTTGGCGGTTTCTTTCCAAAAAAAGAGCGACGCACAACAATACAGATGATAAGAGACGAAGATATGCAAAAAGCCATTGCATCTGCAGGGATGACTCTGGTATGCAAAGAAAAAATAAGCTGGGGATTTTACCACACCATGCTGATGCACGTAAAACATTAGCGCCAGTGGCTCAGGTTTATGAGTTGAACCTGACCCACTGGATGAAAACCATAAGAGAATTTCACAATTTTATTGTAAATTAAGAGTTCATGGTTTTTTTGGTGAGAAACATGGTTACTTGTTTCCTGAACTCTTGCCTTATTTCGTAAAAATATATCTGGAGGATGGATACCGATGAAAATACTGATGGTTCAGCCAAATTATCACTCAGGCGGAGCTGAAATTGCCGGAAACTGGACACCAAGCTGGGTAGCCTATATCGGAGGTGCTCTGAAACAGGCAGGATTCGATCAGATTCGATTTGTCGATGCAATGGCAGACGACCTGCCTGACGATCAGATCGAGGAAATCATCCGCACCAACAAACCGGATGTGGTGATGACCACAAATATTACCCCTTCGATTTTCAAGGCTCAGGATATCATGAAAATCGCAAAAAAGGTAAATCCGAAAATCCGTACCCTTATGGGCGGCATTCACTCAACCTTCATGTACCCGCAGGTGCTGAGCGAAGCCCCCGAAACTGACTATGTTATCCGAGGCGAAGGCGAAGAGGTTGCCGTCAACCTTATCCGATCGATCGCCAATGGTACCGACAAACAGGATCGTGCCGAAATTACCGGTATCGCCTACGTTGACGATGAGGGTAAAGTCTTTGCAACCCCTGCTCACCCCGTTATTGAGGATCTCGACACCCTCTCTCCCGACTGGAGCCTTTACGACTGGGACAAATACATCTACACGCCGCTGAACTGTCGGCTTGCCGTGCCGAACTTCGCAAGA
>JAAXUM010000210.1 GCA_013336025.1 Chlorobiaceae bacterium | reverse complement strand
TGTCAATGCTGTAAATGAAGGGTGGCTCAAACGCTGGACTTCCAATAACTGGAAAACTGCAGCGAAAAAAAGTGTCGAAAATATCGATTTATGGCAAAAAATCCTGACGTTGATTAAATTGCATGACGTTACCTTTCATAAGGTTAAGGGCCATAGTGACAACCCCTACAACAACCGTTGCGACGAACTGGCTCGTCAAGCCATAAAAAATAACACATAACCTCTTTCAAGCATGCAGAGCAGCGCTGAAGAACCTCGGGTAACCCCGGAAAAACGCTCCCTGAAAAAAGGAGCGGGACTGCTCATCTCGATAAGCATTCTGAGCATGCTCTGTTTTCTGGCGGTTGTTCTATGGATTAACTGGGAAAAACCCCGGGTTCAGACCGAACCACTTTCGCCTGAAGTGCGAAGTGTGATCGAACGCTTTCCGGGAAAAACGGATGCCCTGATTTACCTTGGCCTCAAGGATATCCGCCAGAGCGGTTTCTGGAAAGACATTCTTCCTGATTCGCTGAAAAAAGCGCCTGTTCTCATAACTGCCGGAAAGCTTGACCAGCTTATAAAGGTATCCGGCATCAATCTGTCTGAAGACCTCGACACCCTCATCATCAGTTTCAGAAGAAAAAGTTACAGCCGACAAGACTATCTGGGTATTGCATCAGGCCCGTTTGCAGAAAAGCTGCCTGAATCGCTGCTTCTGAAAGAAAGTTCCTCATCAGCGCCTCTCAGCGGCCATACCTGCTACGAACTTGACAAGAGTGTGTGGATATGTCCGCTTGGTAATCGCCAGGTTGCTCTGGCAAGCAATCGGGAACTGCTGGAACAGTTTCTTTTACCCAAAGGAAATTTTTTTCAGAGAGACTCTCTTGCATCAGCACTTATAGACAAAACAGAGTTTAAATCACACCTCTGGTTCGCCCTTCCTTCTGCCGCATGGACATCCGGAGCACTGCAAAGCCTTACCTCAGCAAACAAGGACATGAAAGCGGTCGGAAACCTGAACAGGATTCAACACCTCGCTCTTTCCGTAAAATTCAGCGACGGCATCAATGCCGAAACGGAATGGATATACAAAACAAGACGAGCGGCTTACTTTGCATCAACATTTATCTGGGGCGCTGTCAAATTATCCGGAATTACCGGCACAAGAACCTCGGAACAGAAAAAAGAGCTGCTTGAAAAGCTGAAAATCGAGCAGAATCTTGAGTCGGTCATCATACACATGGATCTCCCACAAAGCATCTTCAAAAAAACACCGGCAAACAAATAAAACACTCCCGCCAACCGTCAGGAGTGTTGCTGTATCGGGAAAAAATCATGACTGCAGAGGAGAATAACCTTCACGCTGGAAATGAAGCATTCCTCCTTTCCAGAGCACTACAAGATGTGCACTGATCCTGACCATTCGTCCCGGCTGGGTTTTCAGAAGCCTGGCAAGCCGGTCCAGCGTTTTCGAATCACATGTGACATCATGTTCACGCAACGCTCTTTTGAATATCTCTTTCTGCTCAAACAGACTCAATCGTCCAAGCTCCTTGACCTCAAGCATCCCGTCTGCTGCTGATAATCCCGGTTTATCAGCAAGAAGATTCTCGAAATAAAGCTCGAGAAACTCCTCAAGTTCGCCAGCCTGTTCAGACAGGCGCTGAAGCGAGGGAAGAAGTTTATGACTGAATCGCTCTTCAATAAGAGGAATTATCCTGTTGCGGATAAAATTTCTGTCAGGATCTATACCGAAATTGGTTGAATCGTTACGGAACGCTATATGCTTTTCCTCTATGTACCCCAGAATTTCAGCTTTATGAACAAGAAGAAGAGGACGAATGATTTTTCCTCGTTTTGCACGAATACCTTTCAGACCGAGCAAAGATGTCCCCCTGAAAAGATTGAACAACATCGTTTCGGCATTATCATTCACATGATGTCCGGTCGCAACAACCTGCATTGCCTGCTCACACAAGAGCGAATCAAAATATTCATACCGCAGTATACGCGCCGTTTCTTCGATTGATGTTTTCCACTCTCCCGCTATTCTCAGCGTATCAAAACCAACTGTATAACAGGGCACACCAAGAACATGGCAGGATTCCTGCACAAAACGCTCATCCAGGTCGCTCTCTGCTGCTCGAAGCCTGAAATTACAGTGCACAGCGCTTATCCTGCACGGCACAGCCTTCCGGATTGCACAAAACAGATGAAGAAGAGCCATCGAATCCGATCCGCCCGATACAGCGAGCAGAACATGATCATCTTTTGAGACAAGCTGGCGGATACGGATTTGTTCAAGAAATTTCTTCTCAAGTAAATTCACTCTTTCATGCCTGTTAACCTGTTCAGCATTGCACACCTGCGCAATAAAATGTATAATTTAGTTCCAAGGTAATAAACGCACTGCATATGAGCACTAAAAAGAGGTATGCCAACTCCCTACGGTTACACGACACTCCTGAAAACCACCCTGATATGCTGTTTGCTGACTGCGATAACATTTGTTTTTTTTCCGGAATTTCTGACATTCACCGCCATAACTGCTTCGACAGTTATCCTCTTCACACTCTATTTTTTGCGTGATCCTGAGCGCCAGACACCTTCTGATCAACAGGTTATTGTTGCCCCGGCTGATGGAAAAATTGTGCTCATAAAGCCTCTTGACCACTCTTTCACCGGAAAAGGCTCAGTGCTGGTGAGTATTTTCATGTCGCCCTTCAACGTTCATGTCAACCGAATTCCTCTGGATGGAACCGTTGTACACCTGCGCTATATTCCGGGAAAATTCCTCATGGCTTTCGATAATCGGAGTATGGAGAGTAATGAAAAAATGGAAATCGGCATTGACAATGGGAGCTTCAGGGTTTTTTTCAGTCAGGTCTCAGGATTTCTGGCACGAAGAATTGTCTGTCCGTTGAGATTAAACGAGAGAGTGATCTCAGGAAAACGGTTCGGTATGATCAAGTTCGGCTCTCGTATCGACATGATTCTGCCCTCATCAGTCAAGATCATGGTTCAACCCGGCCAGAAAACCACTGCAGGAGAAACCGTTATTGCCCTCTATCAGTAAAAGACAAAACAGATTTTCATCTGATATTTTTTGGTTTGACATCTTGTAATAGTTATATAAATAGCAAGGAATATACTTTTCAATCTTAAACCTCCCGGAGGATAACGATGTTTGGATTAGGCGGCCAGGAGCTTGTACTTATTTTACTGATCATTCTGCTTTTGTTCGGTGCAAAAAAACTTCCTGAACTTGCAAGAGGCCTGGGACGAGGAATGAAAGAGTTTAAAAAAGCACAAACTGAAATAGAGGAAGAGTTCAACAAGGTTGTTGAAGAACCTCCTGCAAAAGAGAAAACAACTACCTGAAAAAAAACAGGTAATCTTGAATATTGTCAATTCAAAAAGCCCGCTCCCGGGCTTTTTGAACTTCGCTGACACCCCGTCACCCTTCTGACAAGCCACTCTTGAAGAATACCTGCTCTGCATTCATCTGCATGTTCATTTCAGACTACTCCGGGAAAAAACATGAGAATTTTGATTCTCACTTATCGGGAAATTGTTCAACACATAAATAGAGCTTTCCCGAGCCCCCCTGTCTGTTTTAATCCATCGCTTTTAACCTTATCTTGAAAAATATCTGGCACAATCAAGAACATCCGAAATGCTGACAACCCTCTATGTCCGGGATTTTGCTCTTATTGCTGAACTGACCGTAAGCTTTGCGCCTGGATTGACCATCATTACCGGTGAAACCGGAGCCGGCAAATCAATTCTTATCGGTGCACTGAGTCTCGTGCTCGGTGAACGGGCCAGCGTTGATCTTGTTCGGACAGGGGCAAACAAAGCGATCATTGAGGCGGTGCTGAAAAATCTCCCTCTTCAAAAAATTTCACACATCCTCATCGATGCTGGTATTGACCTGTCTGAAGAGCTGATTCTGCGACGTGAGATCTCTGCGACCGGACAGTCCCGCTGCTTTATCAATGACAGCCCCTGTACCGTGACGCTGCTCAAACAGATTGGAGAGCTTCTGATTGATATTCATGGTCAGCATGAACACCAGTTACTGATTCA
>JAAXUM010000020.1 GCA_013336025.1 Chlorobiaceae bacterium | reverse complement strand
CTGATACAGAAAAGCAGGGAAACACCCCTTTTCGGTCTTGTGCTTGCCGGAGGACAAAGTTCACGAATGGGAAGTGACAAGGCTTTGATTTCCTACCACAGGGAAAACCAGCTTGTCAGAACAGCACAGCTTATGGAGAAGTCCTGCTCAAAGGTGTTCATTTCCTGTCGCACTGAGCAGAAAGAGCATTACCTTCAGTATGGCTATCCGCTCATTACAGACCGATATCTCAATATCGGGCCGCTGGGCGGTCTTCTTTCGGCACAAATGGAACACCCTTGCACGGCATGGATGACCGTTGCCTGCGACCTGCCGTTTCTCGACGAACAGGTATTTCATCAGCTCACTCTTCACCGAAATCCGTTTCGCTATGCCACAGCGTTCACGGATCCATTGTCAAACAACCTTGAACCGCTTTGCAGTTGTTACGAACCAAAATCAAAAGAGAGACTCTTTTCACTGCATGCCGAAGGTAATAACTCCCTCTATTCCTTTCTGCAGCAATCTCGTATCGAAACACTCACGATGAAGAATTCCGGGAGACTCCGCAACATCAACGATCCGGAATCGATGAGTATTGCAAAAAGCGAATGCTGCCCGCAAAATGAACAGCCCCGATGAAACATGGACGTTCTTTTGATGAAATGCATGAAGCCGCCTGACTCCATGGAACTAAGCCCCCTGTCTGTTATCGGTTCAATAATGAAATTCGCAGCAGCTTTCCGGTTTCAACCAGCATAAACGCCACTCCTGCCACAACAATAATGGTTGCGCCTGAAGCAATATCAAGCTGCCAGGAAAGCCATAATCCGGCAAGACTGAAAAAAGCCGAAAGCAGTGACGCAAGCGCCATCATACCTGGAAGAGAGCGGCTGAACGTTCTGGCAATAGCCGCCGGAATAGTCAGAAGCGCTATGACCATAACAATGCCCACAACCCTGACAAGAATAACCACGGTCAACGCTATCAGACAGAGCAGCAACAGATAAAATCCTGTAGTGTTTACCCCTGAAACCTCCGCATACTCCTCATCAACCGATATGGCAAGAAACTCTTTGCTGAACAGCCAGACAAGCAGAACGATCAGAACGTCAAGAAAAAAAATCAGCCAGAGATCATCAGGGGGAACGGTAAGAATATTACCAAAAAGGTAGCTGAACAGGTTCGGAGCATAACCAGGCGTCAGACCGATGAAAATAACGCCGACAGCCATCCCTACAGCCCAAAAGGCGCCGATTGCCGTATCTTCGGCAACTTTCGCCTTTTTACTCAGCAAGCCGATAGCAAGTGCTGCAAAAAGGCTGAACGGAATAACCCCGAGCAAAGGATTTATCCCAAGGTAGTAACCGAGCCCGATTCCGCCGAATGCGGTATGCGCTATGCCGCCGCTGATAAAACCGATCCTTTTAACCACCACATAGGTTCCTATAATACCACAGGCAACACTGGCAAGCAGCGATGCCGCAACCGCATGCCGCATAAACTCAAAAGCAAATATTTCAGGCCGCATGGCGTCAGGATTTTTCGGGTGATGAAAGGGAGCCCCCATGATGCAGAAGAAGATCCACATCATAGGGATAACTTTTCTGAATGTCACTCCCTGAAGGGGTGGCAAGCGGATTCTCACGCACCACCATGGAACAGTTCAGACAGATCACCCTGCTCACATGCCTGCTTATGGTTCCGATATCATGGGTTACGAGAACAATTGAGAGCTGTTTTTTTAATCGGTCCAGAAGATCGTAAATCGAGGTTTTCATGACCGGATCCACACTTGCCGTTGGCTCATCGAGCAAAAGCAGCTCAGGGTCCCCCGCCAGTGCCCTTGCAATAAGCGTCCGCTGCAACTCTCCACCTGAAAGAACACCGATTCTGCGACTTTTCAGCGCACTCATCCCGACAGTTTCCAGTGCTTCATCAACTCTCTCCCTGTCGGATTTCGAGTACTGCTGTAACGGCTTTTTCCCTGAAAGCCGACCCATGAGCACCATGTCACGAACGCTTATTGGAAAATCCCGGTCAAAAACCAGATGCTGAGGCACATAGCCTGTTCTGCGGGGTGATTGCCCAGGCGCTTTATCGAACACCGTTACCGTTCCTTCGGATGGTTTTTGCAAACCAAGAATTACCCTGAGAAGAGTAGTTTTTCCACCGCCATTGGGCCCGACAATTCCAAGAAAATCCCCCTCACAGACTTGTAGCGTCAGATTATCGAGAACTCTCGATCCGTCAAGCACAACAGAGAGATGCTCACAGTCAACAATCACCCGATTCACTGCATTCCTCCTTTAAAGGCATCGGTAGCACGTCGCAGATTTTCCTGATAATCAAAAGCAAGCGGGTCAACAGGCCGGGTAACACCGCCTATTTCCCTGGCAATAGTTTCGGCCTGGACAGTGCTGAACTGAGGAGAAACAAAAACAACTCTTATTCTGTTAGCTCTCGCTTTTTGAATTACCCGTTCAAGCTGGCGCGGCGTCAGCGTCTTGCCCTCCTCTTCTGCGGCAATCTGCTGCAAAGCAAAATCCGAGGCGTAATAACCCCATGCGGGATGAAAAACAAGAAAACGACGGTTCACGACCTGTGCAAGCTTCACATGAAGCTCACTTGAAAGCTCTCGCAACTCTTCCTTCAACCTGTCAGCATTAGCCTGGTAATAGGCACTGTGTCCGGGATCAGCTTCAGCAAGAGATCTCTTCACATTCTCTGCAATAACGAGAGCGTTCTGAGGTGAAAGCCAGTAATGAGGGTCAAAGCGACCGTGATGATGCTCCTCTGCATCGTGCACTTCACCTTGCACTCCATTTTCATGCCCTGCAGGCTGCATCTGAATGCCCGAAGAGGCGTCACAGATCCTGAGACCCGGATACATCGACACAATCTTCTGCATCAAATCCAGTTCAAACTCAACGCCGGATCCTGCCTTGACAAACAGCTTCGCAGCACCAAGCCTTGACATCTGCTTCGGCGTCGGTTCATAAGTATGAGGATTACCTCCGGAAGGAACCATAACGGACACGGTAACGTAACCGCCTCCTATCCTTTGAGCAAAGTAGGCAAGCGGCTCAATGGAAGCGACAACCCGCAACCGTTTTTCAGCGGGCTTTGACGTACAGCCTGAACAAAAAAGAGAAAACAGCAGCAGAAGCGCAACGGCAACGAATCTTATCGGCATGAAGAGCATGATCATTTCTCCGTTTCTGTTGATGCACATGAAGCACAAATTCCCTGAAGCTGAACCATATGGCTGACAAGCGTGAACCCGTCAACCTTCATCCCCTCATGCCAGACGCACTCATGTAAGCGGCCAATCCTTCCGCACGAGATGCAGATAATCTGATGATAATGAAGGGTATCTTTTTCTGAATATCTGCAAAGAGCATAACTCCTCTGACGACCAAACCCCGCAAGCCTGACAAGCACGCCGCAATCAGCAAGAGCTTCAAGGTTCCGATAAATCCCGGGGAGACCACAGCGACTGAACTGAAGCTTCAGACGTTCCTGTACCATACGGGGAGAGAGCGCAATGGAACTATCTGAAAACTCCGAAAGAATCGCCCTGCGTCGCGGGGTTATTTTCAGGCCGGACTGCCTGAGCAGCTTAAGAGCGTCCTGCATATCCTAAATGGAAATTATTTCTATTTAAGATAGAAAAAGCGACTCAAATAACAGCCGAAAAAAAGGTCAGGCGGTAGCAAAAGAACAGCATGCCACCGCCAGAATATGGAGGATCAGGGAAGCCTGTTAAGGGCACTGACAATTGCCTTGATCGATGCAAGACTGATATTGGAATCAATTCCGGCGCCATACGACACCCTGCCATCCGGACAACCGATCCTGATATAGGCAACCGCAAGCGCACCGGCACTATGGCCAATTGCATGCTCGGTATAATCCTCAACACTGAACTCGATACCACTCTCGGCGACAAAACCCTTTACAAACGCATCAACCGGGCCGTTACCAACTGCATCAAGACTGAACTCCTTATCCTTCATCTGTACCACACAGGCAATAATCGTAGCCTCTTCATCATTACGATCCGGATCTTCATCATCCCAGCTGATATGACATTTCTTGAGCGTAAAAGGCTCCTTGAGCGTCACATACTCTTTGTGAAACAGCGAATGAATCTCTTCGGGAGACAACTCATCACCGGTACGATCCGCTACAGCCTGAACCGCTTCAGCAAAATCAGGCTGCATCCATTTCGGAATCTGTATTCCGTAATCCTGTTCGAGCACATAAGCAACACCACCCTTGCCGGATTGACTGTTGATACGGACTATCGCCTCATAACTGCACCCGACATCTCCCGGATCTATCGGCAGATAAGGAACATCCCAGATTCCGTCAGAAGACATCTTGTGCGCCTTCATGCCTTTACTGATAGCATCCTGATGCGATCCGCTGAATGCAGTATAGACAAGTTCGCCTGCATAGGGTTGACGCGCATGAATCTCCATACGGGTACACTTCCGATACACGTCGCGAATTCGGGGAAGATCGCTGAAATCGAGTTCAGGATCAACGCCCTGACTGAACAGGTTGAGTGCCATGACCACGATATCCATATTTCCACATCGTTCACCGTTACCGAACAAAGCACCTTCTACCCTGTCAGCACCTGCCATGACAGCAAATTCAGCAGTAGCAACCGCTGTTCCCCGGTCATTATGGGCGTGAACGCTGATCAGTACGGCATCGCGATTCTTGATGTTGCGGCAAAACCACTCGATGCGGTCGGCATAGATGTTCGGTCTCGACATTTCAACGGTCGAGGGCAAATTGAGAATGATTTTGTTCTGTGCCGAAGCACCCCATGCATCCATAACCGAATGACAAACCTCAAGCGCATACTCAAGTTCCGTCCCGGTAAAACTCTCCGGACTATACTCAAAACGGATACCGGCATTACCGCTTTCATCCTTGAGGCGGCGAACAAGCGCCGTGCCTTTAACAGCAATCTCCTTGATCTCCTCCTTGTTCATGCGAAACACCTGCTCCCTCTGCTGACGTGAAGTCGAATTGTAGAGATGGACAATCGCATGCCTGGCACCCTTGATCGCATCGAAGGTTTTTCTGATGAGATGCTCTCGTGCCTGAGTCAGCACCTGTATCGTCACATCATCAGGAATAAGACCGTTTTCAACGAGTCTTCGAACAAAGGCAAACTCGGTAGCCGAAGCCGAAGGAAACCCAACCTCAATCTCCTTGAATCCAACGGAGACGAGAAGCTGAAACATGGCAACTTTTTCATCCACGCTCATAGGAACGGGAAGCGCCTGATTACCATCACGAAGATCCACACTGCTCCATATCGGAGCTTTTGTTATGGTTTTATCCGGCCAACTCCTGTCGGAAATCCTGACAGCGGGATACGCTGTATACTTATGATAATTCATCCTTTTCATAGCCACTCATCCTCCTTTTATCCTTTAAACTAAAAAAAGCCACCAACCCTGAGAGGCTGGCGGCTTTATTATCTACTGTTCTTATTCTCAATAAATGAACTAAAACGCACCTCCCCTTAGAGCCTTGCCACTCGACAGCAGCAGACCCGGGATAAGCAGAAGGTTGTTCAGGTTAAGATAACTCATATCGCTATAGCAAAAATACCAGCGGCCGCTTCGACCATTGTTAAAAACTTCTTATCCTGAATATAAAAAAATCCCCGAAGCTTCCAATTGGAGAAAAACACAACAAAACTCGGACAATCACTGCGCCGAGAGAACACCTACCTCGCCAAGGATACTCAACAGAGGCGTTCCTGCAAGGTGATCAGAAAAGGCAAATCCTTCACGACCAAGCTGTTCAAGAATACCATGAGCAGTCTGAATGGCTGCTTTTTCAGACCCGCAGAGAAAAGGCCCCGCCGTGTTATAGTCACCGGTTGCAAAAAAATTCGTACAACCGCACCAGTTCATACAATAGTCACGCAAACCACAGGTACGGCAAACCTCATTAACGGCATACTCAGCATCATGCCTGCACCCTGCCAGCATCTCACCACCCATGGCGATATTGCCCAGACAGTGCGCCTCTCCATCATCAGAACCAATAAGACGTTCACACGGATAGACATTTCCGGAAGGGGCAAAAGCAAACTCTCCCTTTCCCATCCTGCACTTCTCCATCGGATGATAGCCACCACGCAGCAGCACAACTATCTTGCTGTCAATAAGACTGATATGACGAGGTTCACCTGCCCGATAAAAATCAATATACTTTCTGCCAATCGTCTCATAGATTCCGTGCAACTGATCCACATCCGCTTTTGACCACCGTGCAGAGATATCATGGTTGAGATAGATGTTGCGAACACCGAGCCCGGCAAAATAATCTATAACTTCCGGCAGAGAGTGCAACGTTTCAGGTCTGTAAACAGCATTGACCGGCATAAACGGGAAAAAGCGCAAAGCTCTTCTGATATTCTCCTCAACAATGGCAGAGGTGGCCGTACCGTCCGGAAAAACCCGAGAAAAATCCTGGAGCCGAGGCGGACCATCGCAACTTATCCCGAGCGTAATATGATCTTTCTTCAGCTTTTCAGCCAGTTCATCTGAAAAAATCGTCCCATTCGTTACCGTTGAAAACAGAACGCGTTTACTGTCGTAAAGTTGGTGACCAGTTACCATCGCAACAATTTTCTCGATAAGCCCAAACTCAAGCAGGGGTTCTCCCCCAAAAAAACCGATATCGATGTTATCTTCAGGAGGAGTACGCTGAAAAATAAAATCTACGATACACGAGGCGATTTCAGGGCTCATCACCTTCTGATCCTTGGTGATATAACAGTACTTGCAGGCAAGATTGCACTGTTGCGTAATAGCAAGGGTATATTTCATGACGGTAAGAAAAAAACAATGGAGGCGTGAGACACACCTCCATTGAAAATGATCACTGGTGGCTTATTGCGCTGATAGATTCTCCGATTTCCATAAAATTCTCAAAACCAACCGTATTGGCTGCGGCAAGCTGTTTACTGAACTCGTTCATCATAGGCTTCGAAAACGCCTGCCACTGTTTTGCATCAAGGATGTATAACTCCCCCTTGTAGTGCAAATGAGGAGTTCTGCGCCCTCCACGAATGTTGATGATGTAGTCAATGCTGATGGATTTTTCACGTCCGGCAGCCAATTCCGCTGCAAGAGGATGGGCATCAACACGCAAGGCTTCGTGAGTTGTCGCTTTCAGCTTGTTCATCTTGATGAATTCGCCGATCAGCTTTTCCTTCAGCAACCAGAAATCGGCAGGTATACCGAATCTCCATCTCCAGTCAAGAACGTTTTCTGCCATTTTTATTCTCCGTTTGGTTGAAAAAAACAGACCCAATAACAGAAACAACAGCTATATCCTCATCACTTAAATCCAGAGATTCATGCCCTTGCAAGCCATGCGATAATAACGAGCTTATCCGAAACAACAACGACATTAACCTTACCTTTAAAAGATGAGGGCGCTTTGCATTTCAAAGAATAATATAGATAATAAATATTTCATCCAACCAAATAACAACCGCAAAGGAATTGCTGCTGCTACAAAAGGATATACCTGCATAGTAACCGATTTGCTCACTCTGAATATAGAATGTAGAGGGAACAAGGTCCGGTCGTTTCGCTTGTCTCCATTGCTTCGATACGTTCGAAAATAATCGGGCGGGGGCAATAAAAAAGGCAGCACATTGTTGAACATGTACTGCCTTTTTTCAGCTCCGCGAACAGGACTCGAACCTGCATCCCGACAAGTCGGGATAACAGTCGCATCCTCATGCTTCAGACTGATATGTCGCCCTTGATTACTTTTTCTGTCATCTTCCGGCTTTTCCAGCTCTTCACTTTTTTTTCGGCACGCTGCGCTTCAATTCGCGACGGATACTCTTTAACGTAAAGAAGCTTCCATGGCCGGTAGCGCGAAGTAAAGCCGCGCTCCATGCTGTTATGAAACGCAAGTCGCCGATAAGGATCCCTGGATATACCTGCATAGTAACGCTCCGCTCACTCTGAATATAGAATGTAGAGGGAACAAGGTCCGGTCGTTTCGCTTGTCTCCATTGCTTCGATACTTTCGAAAATAATCGGGCGGGGCAATAAAAAAGGCAGCACATTGTTGAACATGTACTGCCTTTTTTCAGCTCCGCGAGTAGGACTCGAACCTACAACCCTGCGATTAACAGTCGCATGCTCTACCATTGAGCTATCGCGGAATTTACTTTTTTCTATCCCTTCACTTTCAGCTACTTTCCCCTCGAACCTACATCCCGACTTGTCGGGATAACAGTCGCATGCTCTACCATTGAGCTATCGCGGAATATTCATCAGCATTGTTTTCGCTAATGGGCAGATAATATACACCGTGTTTTTTTAATTACAAATCCCCATTGTTATTTTTTTATGCATTTTTCATCAAAGGAATGCATATACCTCTTTTCATTTTCCATAATTATTTTTGTACATTGATTGTCCTTTTACGAAGAGGAGTATATATGCACAAGGAAAACGCATTGATAGAGATAAGAATTGCCGGACTTGGTGAAGGGCGGAACGAGATCGATTTGATCTGTAAAGCCGCTGATTTCAACGATGAGCAGTTAACTGCAGCCGGATTTACAGGCGATATAAAGACCTCGTTTTTCATAGTCAAGTCTGAAAGTGAAATAGCCGTAACGCTGAATACAGCGGCAGCAGCCGATTTAACCTGTGATATCTGTCTTGCGCCAGTCACTCGTGAGCTTGCAGGATCATACACCATTCATTATGTGTATGGAGCAGAAGAAGAAAACGAAGACCCTGATGATGCCGACTATCGCTTACTGGATAGAAATGCCGTTTCGCTGGATCTTACTGAAGAGGTTCGTGAAACCATCATGCTCTCGCTTCCAATGAAGGTAACCTGTACCAACAACCCCGATTGCAGGCTGTTTATCACAGAAAATGAACATGAAGGACTCGATGACCATGAAAAAAGCTCCTGGCATGAGTCTCTTGAAAAGCTTAAAAGCAAGTATCGTTAACCGACAATAAAGATCAGAGAAGAACCATGGCAAATCCAAAAGCCAAAATGTCGAAATCCAGAAGGGATAAACGACGGGCTCAGTTCAATGCACGCACGAAACCGGCAACAACTGTCAACTGCCCAAACTGCGGAGAGCCTACCCTGCCACATCGCGCATGTCGGCATTGTGGCCACTACCGCGGAAGAGCCGTGACAGGAAAAACAGCAAACGGCTGATCAACTTTTAAGTACACCCCATCATGCTGACCATTGCTGTTGATGCCATGGGAGGAGATAATGCTCCTGCCTGTGTGATCGAGGGAACTGTGCAGGCTTTGCAGGAAAGCGGAAACAGATTTGCTGTCATACTTATCGGTCAATCCGAAAAAGTTGAACCGCTTCTTGCCGGCTATAACCTCAGCGGGCTTAACCTGCGGTTTATGCATGCACCTGAAGTGGTGACCATGGATGATATTCCTGCTGTCGCTGTTAAAGCAAAACAGGAATCATCCCTTGTCAGAGGACTGCGACTCTGCAAGGCAAAAGAAGCCGATGCATTTGTCAGTGCAGGAAATACAGGGGCGCAAATGGCTGCATCACTCTTTGTTCTCGGCAGAATTCCCGGTGTACTTCGGCCAACCATATACGCATATTTTCCAAGAATTCAGGAAGGGCTCACCAATATTGTTGATGTTGGTGCAAATATGGACTGCAAACCCGAGCATCTTGTTCAGTTTGCCGAGATGCTGACCATCTATCAGCGGCATGCTGCAGGAATCCGGAATCCTGTGGTCGGGCTGCTCAATATAGGCGAAGAAGAAGGAAAAGGCTCCGAGGTACTCAAACAGACCTGGAAGCTTCTGGAAAATGCAGAGAGCAAGGGAAAATTAGCCTTCGCAGGAAACATTGAAGGCAATGATATTCTCAAGGGAAAAGTCAGCATCGTGGTTTGTGACGGGCTTGTCGGCAACACTATTCTTAAGTTTGGCGAAAGCATTCCTGAATTTCTCGGGGCACTCTTCAAACCGGCAATGCAACAGCTCGTCACATCCGGACAGCTTGATCAGAAATCCGCATCAACAGTATCTTCGATGTTCAAGGGCCTGTTTGAACCATTCGATGTTGAAAAATTCGGCGGAGTTCCCTTTCTTGGTGTTGACGGAATTTCAATAGTCGGACATGGCCGATCATCTTCAAAAGCCATCAAAAACATGATTTATATGGCTGAGCACATGATCGAAAGAAAAGTAAATGAACATATTGCAGATGTACTTTCCGAAAAGTGAGTTACTATACGCTCCTTCATCAGAAAAAGTACAGAGAAAGAATCCCTGCCATAGAGTGCAATCAATTATCCAGCATGAAATATTAGCAACTGACGCATGAAAGCTGCAATTACGGCGACCGCCAAATTTTTACCTGAAAGTGTTTTAAGCAATCATGATCTCGAACGGATGCTTGAAACGAATGACGAGTGGATACGATCAAGAACAGGAATCGGCGAGCGACGAATCATGAACGATCCCTCAAAAGCAACGGCATACATGTGCGGAGAAGTTGCGCTCAAGCTTCTCGAAACAAGAAAACTGAAACCCGAAGACATCGAGGTGATTATTGTTGCGACAATGACGCCCGACATGCTCTTTCCCGCCACGGCATGCTTTGTACAAGGCATCATCGGCGCTCGAAATGCATGGGCTTTTGACATTAATGCCGCATGTTCCGGTTTTCTCTTCGCCCTCAGCACAGCATCACGCTTTATTGAGTCGGGAGCATATAAAAAGGTTATGGTCATCGGTGGAGACAAAATGTCATCCGTTATCGATTATACCGATCGTTCAACTGCCATTCTTTTCGGTGACGGCGCAGCAGGAGTTATCCTTGAACCTTCAATGGACGACAACTACGGCATTCTCGATGCCAGATTGTACTCTGATGGAGCAAGCGGCACCAGCCACCTGCTTATGCCTGCGGGAGGAAGTCTCAATCCGGCAACCCATGAAACCGTTGACAAGCACTTGCATTTTCTCCATCAGGACGGAAGACAGGTATTCAAATCAGCCGTAACGTCAATGGCGGATGTTGCCGCCGAAATCATGACCAGAAACAGCCTGTCAGCCGATGACATTGCGTATCTGGTTCCACATCAGGCAAACCAGAGAATCATCAATGCCACAGCAGAAAGAATGGGTCTTGATCCGGAAAAGGTCTATTCAAATGTGGCCCGGTACGGAAACACGACGGCGGGCACCATTCCTATCTGCCTTGCAGAACTGAACGAACAGGGACTTCTGAAAACCGGCTCCAATCTGGTACTGGTAAGTTTCGGCGCAGGCTATACC
>JAAXUM010000441.1 GCA_013336025.1 Chlorobiaceae bacterium | reverse complement strand
ACGGCAGCATTGAACATGATGGTTCCGTTTTTGGGTTAATGTGAAAATATATTTTATACAAGTGATGAAAAAAACGGGATTTATTGTTCTCGGTATACTTGTTTTACTCGTTGTGTTCGACAGGGTCATCATGCCTCTTTATATCTCGCAGGGGACGACAAAAACCGTACCGGACGTTACCGGCATGCAGTTCGAAGACGCTGTTAATGCATTGCATGCAGCAGGGTTTGAGGCAAAGAAAAGCTACCATGTCAAATATCTTCCGAGGGTTGATGCCAATATAGTTCTTTCACAGATGCCCGAAGCCGGTGAGAGTGTCAAGCCGCAACGAAATGTTTATCTTGTGCTGAATCGTCAGGATCGGCCCATGTTTTCCATGCCTGATTTTTATGGCCGGCCTGAAACTGATGTCCGTGAGTCGCTTGATCGTTTTGAGATGACCGTTGACGGAGTGGAGTTCAATACGGTTACCAATCCCGATGAAGACGGCAAGGTGGTAGGCCAGTCAATTCCCCCTGCAACCATGGTAAGCTATGGTTCTTCCGTTTCGCTTGTTGTTGGCAGGCTGGATCTTATGGAGGAGGTTCGCAGAAAAGCAATAGTTCCGGATGTTCTGGGAATGCCTCTTGGTCAGGCTGAACGGGTAATTGCCGATGCCGGTCTTACGGTAGGCCTGATAACCTATGAGTACTCTTCGATTCTTGCATCGAATACTGTTATCAGTCAGAGCCCTGCTGTGAGCGCCTCTGTTTCCCCGAAACAGGAGGTTGATCTGACGGTCACCAGTTCCTCCGAGTAACCCGTTTTCCTGTTATTTATAGTTTGCTTTTTTATACTCATCGCGCATGTCCTTGATGCCTGTTGTTCGGTCGTTTCCGTCAGTAATGAATCCGAAATATTCAAGAATAATGCGAGCGACCAGCCAAAGACCGGCAAAGAGTATGGTAACTGAACCTGTCAGATTTTTGAGGTTTTTTATCATATCGAGCTGTTATACATAGAGCAATAAAAAGGCCACTCCGTAATAGAGTGGCCAGGAAAGTTGCCTTACGGAACTTTACATCAATCTGTCAGGGAGTCTTCCGCTTCAAGCCAGTCATCAAGATGTGAACCATGTTCTTTTCCTTTCTGTTCCCATTTGAAGTATGCGGCAAGCCTTATCTTTTCATCACGTTCTTCCTGAGAAAGAGTGATGTTTTCATCTGTTTCGGTTTTTACAGACTTTGATGAAGCTTTTTTTGTTTTCGTCTGAGTTGTATCTGCCAGCTCTTTTTCCGGAGTTTTTTTTGCCATGGTTATGTGTTTTATGTCTCAGAGAGTGATTGCATAGCTTTTGTCTTTGTTGATTCAAGATAAGAAAAAATTATTTTCTCTCGGCAGACCTTCCTTTTTTAATCATTTTCTGATGTGCAGGCAGTCAATGCTGCCGGTTTTTGAACAGGGCGCTGAACGAGATCAGCAGCAGTATGATGATTGCTTCAATCATCATAAAAATATCTTTCGGTATAACGGCGTTGACAGCAAGGCCTCCATACTCAAGAAATGCGAAAAACAGTGCCGAGATCATGACCATGAGGGGGTGTGCTCCTGCAAGAAGCGCTACAGCAATA
>JAAXUM010000209.1 GCA_013336025.1 Chlorobiaceae bacterium | reverse complement strand
AACTGCCTTGTTCTGGTTGGGAGAGCATGAATGAGTTATCCATGGTACGGGGGAGTTCCGGCAGCCTGACGCCTCCTACAAATCGTTTGTCGTAGTAATTCTGCTGGAGTTTGTCTTCGGTGATCCCTTTTGAGAGTGACGAGTGCATGAAGGTGTCGTTTCCGATAAAGATGCCTACATGGTTGATTCTTCCGCCTTTTGTTCCGAAAAAGACAAGATCGCCGGGCTGCAGTTCGCTGCGATTTACTTTGCTGCCAATGGCAGCCATTTCGCGTGATGATCGGGGGAGATGCAACTGGAATACCTTGCCGAACATGTAGCGGACGAATCCGGAACAGTCAAACCCGGCAGGTGTCTGGCCGCCCCATCGATAGCGTATGCCGAAATATTGCCGCGCTTCCCTGAAGAGTGACTCCATGGAGCAGGCTGATTGTTGTATGGAGGAGAGTGTGCTGGTTTTTTCTGTCGGGTTGCCGGGGATAAAAGAGGTTTCCGCAAAAGCTTTGGGGGTAAATGCGGTTGATGCGCTCAAAAATATCAGGGAAAATAAAAACAGACGAACATATCGCTTCGGTGCAGGTGAGCCATGTGGGGCAGGCTGGGGCATTGCTTGTTTTTGCATAGGGGGAGATTACATTCTTTTTTTCGGATACCTTTCGCCTTTACCTCATAAATCGTACAACTTAAGGCTTTTTCTCTGTGAATTCCAAGAGTGGGTGGAAAAACTATTGTCACGTTGTTGTAAATATTCGCAAAAAAACAGTACAATGGGGTGGTATTTCAACTTTATTGTACTTGTAAACACCATTCGATTGTTATGAACAGAAAAGCTGCTGTGATTTATTGTGTTGCTGTTACCCTGTTGGCGGTTCTTTTTTTTGGTAAGGGAGCGTATGCGGATTCCAATCATTTTGTTGATATCGCCATGTACGAATCAGGCATTATACTGGATATCCGTTATGCGACTCCGAATAATTTTACCGGTCAGACGATTTATCCCAATGCTCGCTGCCTTTTGAGAAACGACGTAGCCATGAGGCTGCTCAGGGTTCAGAAAGCATTGCAAAAACAGGGATATGGGCTGATTGTTTTCGATTGCTATCGTCCATTTTCTGTCCAGAAAAAGTTCTGGGAAATACTTCCCGATGAGCGTTATGTGGCAAATCCGGCGAAAGGGGGATCGACGCACAACAGGGGAGCTGCCGTTGATGTGGCTCTTGCCGACAGTACCGGTAAACCACTTTCCATGCCGACGAAGTATGATGATTTTTCTGAAAAAGCCGACAGAAGCTACAAGCGCACTTCTCGCGAGGCACTTCATAACAGTGCTCTGCTTGAAAGTGTTATGAAAGCGGAGGGATTTCTCCCTTTTCAGTCGGAGTGGTGGCATTATGATGTTGTGGACTGGGCCCGTTACCCCATTTCCGATTTTCCTGTTCAAAAACAGGGCTGCGAAGATTGACGGGATCCTGAAGTCAGAGAAGATTATTGAAGAAGAAGGGCGATTTCATCCCATAGCTTGCGGTATGCAATTGATGCTGCAGATTGCGGATGAATTGCATTGAGAGGAGCCCGGTAAAGGCCCATTTTTTCAACTTCCGAATTGTATGGGATAGTCGTTGTCAGGAATCCCGGTTTTTTCCCATGCTCTTCAAGTATGTCGCGGTGCATTTTCTTGCGTTGTTCAGTCATGGTAAAAAATGCCCTGATTCTGGAGATGTCGAGTTTGTTTTCCCTGAAAAACGCTATAAGCTGTTCGAAGGTACGAATGGAGAGCGTCGTTGGAATCAGTGGCACGAGAATCAGGTCTGCGGCGGCAAAAACACTTTCTGAAAGCAGCGTAAGGTTCGGCGGGCAGTCGATAAAGATATGCCGATAATCATCACTCAGCTCTTCAAGATTTTTTTTGAGTTTTTTCTGTGGCTTTTTTTCTTCCAGCAGTTCAATATCGAGATTTCTGTATGAAAAATCTGAAGGAAGCAGATCGAGTTGCTCGTAGTCTGTTGCTTTGATGTTGTTATAGATTTTTTTGCTGCCTTTGAGGAATTTGCTGCTGTTATACTTTTTTTCGGCAACGATCCTGAAATAATAGGAACTTGCTCCCTGCGGGTCAAGATCGCAGATGAGAACGGGTGGCGAAAGTTTTGAGGCTATATAGGAAAGATTGACCGCAGAAGCTGTTTTACCCACCCCCCCTTTGATACTGTAAAGTGCAATAATGTTCATGATATCTTTTCGGAATGAATAAGTTCTGCAAACAGTGCTTTGGTTTCATCACTGTCAAAACGCATGAAGGTCCCATGAAATGCTTCACGGGCTTTTTCCTGCCTTCGGGCCAGGATGGTGATCAGTCCACCGAGAGCTGCAGCAAGATCGGTATCTCTCGTTCCGGTTTTCAGTGATGCAAGCTCTTGTTCAAGGTAGTGCTGCTGAACGGAAAGATCAACAAAACCGCCCAGGTTTTCCTGGAGTGCTTTTAACTGTTTGAGCAACGGGGAGATGGTTTCGGTTCTGAAGAGCGAAGAGAAAAATTCCAGCAGGTACCGGAGTTTTTTGCAGTCAATTCGCAGTTCATGGAGCTTGTGGTCAGGAGTATCGGCGGAAATGCTGCGTCCATGACGGAGCACCTTTTTTATGGTTTTTTTTATGACTTTTTCCGCTACGCAGCCGGTTGATTCGTTGGCATCGGGATTATGACCACAGGAGACCGGAAGTTCGTTCAGGAGCATGCGATTCCAGCCGGTAACCATCTTTTCATACGCTGATCCCCGCAGATATGTTTTAAGCTTTTTCAGTTCAGTGCCTCTTTTGCCGTCAAGTTCGATAAAAAAAGCTTCAAGATAGTGACGCAGGCTCTCGGGCAGGGTCTGAATGTAAAACTCTTTTTTCAGCAGATAAACATCACAGTCACGCAAGGCGTTGGTTTTTTTCCCGATAGTTTTGAATGCAGGCTGGTAGATGACGGCAATTTCCGGAGGGAAAATCTCTTTAAGGATGGAAAGCAGCGAACGTGTTTTTCTCAGGGCAACACGATAGTCATGCAGAAATTCGCTGTCGATATTGTTGATGATGCCAGACTCGTTCATTCTCATGACGGCAAATGTGCTCTTGAGGATTGCGCATGCCGACAGGATTATCGGATCACCTGAGCGCAGGGAGAGGGAAAGCGTTGGCGTATATCCGTTGACGGTAAGCCCTGCTGCCTTCATGTAAATCCGGAAGAGATTCCTGAATGCGAATTCATTGTTTTCAACAGCTTCAACCGGGAGTTGACCTGCAATGGTTTTCATGACTTCATGATACCCTTTAAGCGGCTTGATAGTCAGGAAGTTACCGATCTCCTGCCCGGCATTGTTTTTGATGAGGACGGCATGTTCCGTCTGGATAAACCCGATGGTTTTTTCCAGCTCGTCAAAAACCCGAAAGATGGTGATCTCTGTTTCAATTGAGCAGAGCCGAAGCAGTGCTCTTGGATTTGTACATGAGAGAATCAGTTCTTTTGATACTCCTGGTTCAACTCCGGCAGGTGAAAAATGGGGTGGATTTTTCCTGAAATGGAGCGAGGATTTTTCATTTCCGCTCAGCAGGTCGATGAGATGAAGGCGGCTTTTTTTCTGAACGGCACATAATCCCGCTTTATAGAGTTGCCACTCAAAGGTATCGTAATAGTGGTGTCGTTCTCTCTGTTGACTTTCTTTTTTAAGTTTGCAGGGCGGGGACAATAAATCTTCAAGAGGGAGCGGATCCCGCACAGCTATCAGCCTGAAACACTGTATTATCGGGGTAGTGTTCATGAGCATTCCAGGCAGAAAATAAAGTTGCGATTTTATGCGATGTTGTTCAATACCAGCAAATATAGGAAGAACTTCCTGATTATTTCTGTAAAAGCGACTTCAGAAAACAGCGTGTTCCGATAATAAAATGAAGAAATTAATCTTCATTCCGGTGATTTTACCTGGCTTTGTTTTTAAATGGAGGTTGTTTTTCCTAAATTCGTCATCTCGAATAAGAGCATCCGCACGGGATTTCGGTTCAACAACCTATTCTTACAGATGAGATACCTGTCCTCCTTACTGTTAGCCCTCTTTTTTGTGCTTTCAGCC
>JAAXUM010000208.1 GCA_013336025.1 Chlorobiaceae bacterium | reverse complement strand
GTTATATCATCCAATACTATCTCGGGACTGTGCAATCGATAAATCCAGAGTAACGATTCTTTAACTGATTCAGGGAGCTTAAGAAAACGACAAGCCCTACCCCATATATCTCCATCTCCCTGAGATCGCCACACCAATAAATCTTGAACTATATCCTGCCCATACAAATTCATAATCTCTCTACCCACCGCATGTATACCCGAGGTCTGATAATCATACTCAGCATACAGGGTATCATCCAAGTCCAATACGAGAACTATATTTTTCTTTTCTTTATCAACCATGCACAAGAACTTTTGCGTCATAACGAAGCATCATCAAATCACTTTTCCAATCCTCATAAAAAAACACATCAAGTCCTAAAAGATATTCATCAATTAACCAACCCGGGTAGTTTGCTCCTGCGCTGTATGAAAGCGGATAACCACCACCAAAACGCGGATTGATTTCAAGAGCATAGAACTGTCCCTCCTCAGGCTTTGCGAACAGCTGAAGAGTAATACAGCCTCGGGCTCCCGGCAACAAAGATAAACGAGGCAGTAAATAATCGTATACCTGATGCTTTCTTGTGACTCCTTTACTAACCTCTCCAGCACGAACTTCGATACGCTCACGTGGCACTAGACAACAGAGTTTACCATTACGATCATAATATGCATCAACAGTAAACTCCGAAAAAGAAGAATCGATTAATTGTTGAAATATTAGGTTTTCATCAACTAGCATTGATTCAGTTAACTGATCTGGCGTAGTAACAGGAACAGCACCTATACTACAACTACCATTAAACGGCTTGGCAAAACAAGGAAAGCTTATTGCATTACGAGAGTATATTTTAGGATACGATACGCCTATACCTTCAAACAAATGAGCTGTTTTTCGCTTATCCCTACACAATGCAATCATTTCTGGTGAAGAAATAATCAATAAAATACCATTATCAGCAAATCGATTCCTTTCAAAGGAAAGAGGAATCAATTCAGTATCTATTGTAGGAACAACAAAACCAACTTTAAGCATCAAACACAGTTCGATCAATTTATCAACGTAATCCATTGCACCAACTTTTGGCACCTCATATTTTCCTTCAGCAACATGACAAGCAGCTGATAAGTCAGGATTCATATCAGCCGCAAAAACAGATGCATCCGGAATCCTACGTTGTAACTCAACACTAAAAGATTGAACAAGCTCTACCCTACGGCCTGCCGATAATATCAATATATTCTGCATTGTTGAACTTAAATCGTCTTATTGCCAATAAAAAAAGGCATAGTCTCGCCAGAATTATGGTTTATATTTTTACGCAAAAACACGCTCAGCATAGTCATTACGAGTATCTTTATATCCAGCCATAAAGTCCTATGATCAACATACCAGACATCCAATCTGAATTTTTCTTCCCAGCTGATTGCATTTCTCCCATTCACCTGTGCCCAGCCGGTCATCCCTGGCTTTACTTCATGTCGACGATTCTGCTCAGGAGAATAAAGAGGCAGATACTCCATCAAGAGTGGCCGTGGACCCACAAGACTCATCTCTCCCCTGAGTACATTGATGAGTTCTGGTAATTCGTCAAGACTGGTTGAACGGAGAAATCGACCAAAAGGCGTGAGACGGTCTGCATCTGGTAATAGATTTCCATTTACGTCTTTTGCATTGGTCATTGTTCTGAACTTGAACATGCGAAATAATTTACCATGCTTTCCCGGCCTCACCTGCGAAAACAGCACATGGCCTCCATTAAACATTCTGACCAGAATCGCAATAACAAGCAATAGCGGTGAAATGAAAAGAAAACCAGGAATGGTGAGCAAGAGATCGAATAGTCGCTTCATGATGCAATGACTATCATGATTTACTGGCTATTCTATTAAATATCTCTCCAAATCGACGTACACCAACCTGCAGAGATAATTTATTTCGATAATAATCTCTGCTTTTCACAGCCATCGATTCTCTTTCGGAATTACTCATGGAGAAAATTTTCAATGCAGCATCAGCAATAGCTATGGAATTTTCAGATTCGGCAATTACACCACATCCAGCTTCCTTTACAAGATCAGCAGCATCGCCATCCACTGCCATCAATAGCGGTTTTCCAACCGCCATGTAGGCTTGTGTTTTCGATGGAATGGTAATGGTAAACAGCGGGTCTTTTCTTAAATGAACCAGAAGCGCATCCGCCTTGTTTAGGATCGTTCCTATGGCTCTCATCGGTACGGCCTGAAAAAATATCACATTATCCAATGATCGCTCCTTAGCCAATCTTTTCAGGCGCTCTGCTTCTACGCCGCCTCCGATAAAGACAAAATGAATTTCGGCTGCTTTATCCCGAATAATTTCTGCTGCATCAAGCACAGCATCCAATGCCTGGGCTTTCCCCATATTACCGGCAAATATAATGGTGAACATCCCGTCTTTCGGATAATCCTGCAGTAAATCACCTGATGAGTTGACCATGGAGGCTTCATCACACCAATTGTAAATCACCTCAATCTTTCCTGCAGGCACACCCCGCTCTATCAGCAAACGCTTGAAGCCCGGCGATAGCACAACAATGTGATCCACATACCGATACACGATTGCACAGATCCAGGCTACGATGTCAAGCACACGAGGATTTGAAATCATTCCGGTAACCCGTAAGGTATCGGGCCACATGTCCTGAATGTCATACACCACCGGGACATTGCGGAAAAAACGAATGAAGCAGGCTGCAATGCCAACAGTCAGCGGCGGATGATAGGCATAAATCACATCAGACCGCTTTGATTTAAAAATCCCGTAGACAAAAACAGAAGCAGCAAAACTGAAATAATTCGCTACACGACCAATCGCGCTCTGATTATGGCTTGGGTAAAGTGGAAGACGCGTTATCTGGACCCCATCTATTTCTTCACGCTGGATGCTCTTGATTTTGTAGCCCGGGTACAGTTTTCCGCCCGGATAGTTCGGAAATCCAGTGACCACCTCCACGTCAAAACCCTGTTTCAGCAGCTCACGGGCAAAAACCAAACCCTTGAATGTGGGTTCAGGATCAAACCACTGCGTCAGCAATAATACGCGCATGTATCAGATACTCTTAATACCTCTTCCACACCACCCGATTCACGTAATCAGTATAGCTGTGCAGCAGCCGGACAACTTTCTCTGATACGTTCGGCACCGAATAATCAGCAACCTGAAGGAGGCTGCGTTGCGCTCCGCGCGGCTGGGTTTCGAGAATGGCCAGCGCCTGCATAACCCGTTCGACATCGAGCCCGACCATCATGACGCTCGCCTCCTCCATACCCTCAGGTCGTTCATGAGCCTCGCGGATATTGAGAGCCGGAAAGTTCAGGATCGAGGACTCCTCGGTAATGGTTCCACTGTCCGAAAGCACGGCCTTTGCATGCATCTGCAGATGAACGTAATCGCAGAAACCGAGCGGCTTGAGCAGTTCAATCCGCTCATCAAACACCACCCCTTCCGACTCGATCCTTTTTCGGGTTCGCGGATGGGTTGAAACGATCACCCGTTTGCCATAGTCGTTGGCAAGCGCGTTCAGGATAGCCACCAGCCTCACGAAATTCCAGTCGGATTCGATATTCTCCTCTCGGTGGGCACTCACCAAGAAGTAGTCGCCATGCATCAAACCCAGGCGTTTGAGCACATCCGAGCGATCGATCTTTTCCCGGTAATGCGAAAGCACTTCAAACATGGGGCTTCCGGTCTTGATGATCCGGTCGGCTGGCAGCCCTTCACGAAGCAGGTACTCGCGTGCGATGTCGCTGTAAGTCAGGTTGATGTCGGCTGTATGATCGACGATTTTCCGGTTGATCTCCTCCGGAACCCGCTGATCGAAACAGCGGTTGCCGGCCTCCATGTGGAACACCGGAATCTTCCGGCGTTTTGCCGGATAAGCGGCAAGGCAGGAGTTGGTGTCTCCGAGAATCAGCAACGCATCCGGCTTTTCCTCTTCCAGTACCCTGTCGGTTTTCGCGATGATCAACCCCACGGTTTCAGCCGCCGACGAACCAGCTGCTTCAAGGAAATGGTCAGGCTTGCGGATGCCGAGATCATTAAAAAAAATCTGGTTCAACTCGTAATCATAGTTCTGCCCGGTATGCACCAG
>JAAXUM010000207.1 GCA_013336025.1 Chlorobiaceae bacterium | reverse complement strand
CTTGAAAACAGACCCGATAAAACCACCTGCAACGAGAAAGGTTCCGGCAGTCAGTGCGGTAAAGAAAAAGCTTGTCGCAATACTGCCTGCAAAAGAGACAAACACTCGCTCCCCTTTACCCTCTATAATGGCCTTCTTGCGCTGAACCTGATGTTCAGCTTTTGGGTCAAGCTGTTTTTTAATCATCATTGCGAGAAGGGCAAACGCAAGCAGCACGATAACATGAAACCCGTAGATCGTAATAATATCACTCCCCGTCGGGTTAAAAAGCCCCTGTTCAAGCCTGCCTGCTGAAAAACGCAGCATCACCACCGATGTAAAATAAAAAACGGTACCCCACAGCAGGGTTACCCCAAGCCAAATGCCTATTCCCGGAGGAGCAGGGTCTTTTTTTCCTTGCAATGCCATACGATTCGAACAGTTAATAATTAATCCCAACCAATCACACTCTCCATGTGAATATAACAGACCGACAGGCAATTCAGTTTTATGATCAACCCCTGATTTCGGAAAATCCGTTAAAAGCCTCCTGGCAGAAAAGAGTTCAGGAGAGATCATTTCATCGACAGACCGAATGAAAGCGGTGAAACGGACTCCCTCAGAACAACGGTATCACGGATTCTTTTTTTGAATAATAGTAAGGAGAGTGCTGACATTATTATCCCTTCAGCAACTCATTAAAACCGTCATGATATCTCAGGGATCAATATGATCCGTTTAAAATGCCCGAATCGGCCTTACACAACCGGTATTCGTCTTTCTGCCAGCGAGCTGCTCTCCGGTGCTGAAATCCTGTGCCCAGGCATTACTGATATCACTTTCAGAAGAACTCCAGTAGTAGGTATCCAGCATACCACCAACAGCAGTGCGATGGATATAGAGCTGATTCAACTGCTCCTTGTTCGGTAAAACCCAGTCGCTGTAACCGCCGACAAAGGTATTGGCAGCATTTTTCGCGACGTACCAGGCAAAAAACTTTTTCTCCTGACCGGAAGAGAGATCTGTTATATTTGCCGGAGCGGCAACAAGGCCATGCTGACCCGTAGCATCAATATAAAAAACAACTCCGCCGTTGTACGTATCACCAATCTTTGGGGTAGCAGCAGATGACAGGGCTGAAACAGTACACATACTCAGACCGGTAAGCAGAAGCATTATCCAAAGCCGGGTAAAGGGCGCTTTTCCATTAAGTTTCATGATGGTTGTATTTAATGGTTGGTAGTTATCGAGACGATCGTTCAGGAGCAAAGCCGGGGAAAATCAAGCGAAGACGTACGGAACAAAGATAAAAAAGATTATGACATTATCAGTGATGGAGAGACGACTCCATTACTTCGTAACCGATTACCGGATACCTTTGGGCACTCCTGTTCCGGCTTAATCGGGTTGATCAGCATGAGATTCTCCTGAATCCTGATCAATCAATTTCGATATCGTAGCTGTCAAGCAGACCGGTAATACCGGGCATCGAAAAACGGGCTTTCCGGATGCGGTTGGTTTCAGGGTTGATTGAATAGTTGAAGGCCGATCGTAAATCCGCTTTTTCAAGGTTTGTATGAAAAAAAATCGCACGAAGAAGATCGCTCTCATTGAATACCGCACCGCTGAGATCGGCTTCAGTAAAATCCGCTTCCTGCAGATCGCAATTCCTGAAACCGGTATTCCTGAGATTGAGTTTCAGAAAGCTTGAGAGCTTCATCATGCAGCGTTCAAACCGAAACTCAAGCAGAAAAGGCCTGCAATCACCGAACTGCACACCCAGCAGCTTGCACTCCTTGAAATGAACCTCCTGCAGGCTGGTGTTCTTCAGCTTTGCGAGACTGAAATCACAACCATCGAACGTGCAGCTCCTGAACGTCACACCGGAAAGATCCGTATTGCTGAAACCGCAGTTCTGAAACCGGCACTCCTCATAGATACCGCAAACCGGATTCCCCTCTCCGAATATCGTTTTCTCGAAAACCCTGTTTTCGGTAAACGCTGTATTGTCTCTCTTCATAATGCAACATAACACAAGAAATACTTTTCAGAAAATCAGCTTGATCCCGCACCACCGTTGTTGCCGATTGAACGAATTGAATCGTATTTTATCGCAGAACCATATCGTATACCAACTATTATCTTCAACTCATCAGAGAATAGACAGATGAACAAAATCGAGGCGCTTCGTCGCCTGAAATCCACAGAAAAACCAATGCTTATCGATGGCGGATACTGGAAGTTTGGCCACATGCTGTTTGTTCTGACAAGTGAGGGGCTGATTACCGTTGATTGCAGGGTGTACGATCCCATACTCGGCCCCATCGAGTTCACACAGGAACAGTACGCGGAGATCACAGAGATCTCCCGGGAATGCGACACTATTGCAGAAAATGACGACCTCGACCCCGATGAAAAACTCTTTCTCTTCAACAACGGCAAGCCTGAAGTGCCGTACTATGCATTTCAGCCGCACGACAACGCCGCTCTCGACGAATATGTGTTCTCTTCTGACAAAGCAGAAATCGAACAGGCGTTCATTGCGCACTCCCTCGGCGGAAAAGTCGAGACCTGGGAGGATATGGATGAGAAGAAGTTGATCGAGTGGCTCTGCAGGATCGGGCTTGACGAAGATTCCGGAGAACGGGAATGAAAAACTGAATCAGCAATATTTTCTCTTTTTAGTGGCATTATCTTACGATTGCATTATGCATCGAGGAGTTTTTTCGATACAAAACACCATCGTTCGTGACGATGACAAAAAGGGAGTCAGTTCGAATAGAAGGCGATCAGGCCGAAAGAGAGAAAAAGAACGGTGGCCAGAACGATGGTCATGTCGCTGATCTTCCTCATAAACACCTCCTTGTTCTCATTGTACATACTTGCGATAACTATCACGGCAGCATTGTTTAAAAGCAGGAAATAGCTTGATGCCGGAAGAATTTTCGTGAATGTAAAAGAAAACAGAAGAAGACCGGAGATCAGGCTCGTGATAATGAGAAATTGTTTTGTATGCAGAAAGGAGAATGAGTTTGCAATTGTTTTGATACCGCTCAACAGGTCGCCCCTTCGGTCGCGCATGTCCCACATCACCTCGATAAAAAACGCGCAGATAAACACATATCCCCAGCAGATCCAGGCCTTCGGAGAAAGTGAACGACCTTCAAAAAACAGTGGAAGAAAAACAAGAGCGGTCGCCCAATCGAGAGGAGGGGCAAGATTTTTTATGATGTACATGTCTTTCAGTCTCCGGGCGCCATTCAAACGTCTGGAGAGAAAGACAGGAAAACATTTATGATTATACAGAAACCCGATCAGAATGATAAGCGCCGTTGTCCAGAATGCCGAGGGCCCGGACTGAAAGCCGATCACAAGTGAAATGAAGGAAACCAGATAGAATGTCACGTATGTGATAAGAGCTTCGTTCTTGAGAGCGTTTTTCAGGCCTTCGGGATCGTTCGCTTCGTCCTCTATATCATCAGTAAGCCGGTTGTACTGGTATATCGAAAAGGTCAGGAGGAAGACGGACAGAATAGCCCATCCATTAACCGGTATATCGAAATACACAGACCAACTCACAGCCCCAAGCGCAGAAAGAAGCGAGAGATGAAGTTTATTTCTGAATAAATAATCCAGCACGTTGTGTTTCTTTTTCCGATTATCTGGTTTTCGAAGTCTTTCCTTAGTGACTGATCATACGGATATCCTGTAACGACAAACGCAATATTTTACCTAAGAAACCCTGAAAAGCAAAGGTCTTGAACACTCCTGATATTCTGAAGAAGTCACCACCATGAATATTGCTCACGAATCGGTCTGAAAAAATATACTCTGCAGAGAAGCTCTTAAGCCGTTACTTCAGGTTTTAATTCCCAGTATTTTATAGAGCGGACAGAAGCCTATACCTGCTGTAATAAGGGGAATCAGTCCTATCGCTCCCAGCCAGGATTGATTCATAACACCAAGCATGATGATGATTATGCCGAGAACGACACGGATTATGCGATCCACCTGCCCCATATTTTTGTTCATCGTTATTCCCTGAAAATTAATCATGAATAAACAGCAACTCTGTTTTTAAAAGCTTTTCCGGCTTATTCCGTTCCTTTCAAAAATTTTACTCTTAACGCAGGATGTTGTCATGGTCC
>JAAXUM010000206.1 GCA_013336025.1 Chlorobiaceae bacterium | reverse complement strand
GAAGCGGGGATCGGGATGACGAAGCGGGGATCGGGATGACGAAGCGGGGATCGGGATGACGAAGCGGGGATCGGGATGACGAAGAGGTGGTTCAGGATGACAATGCGACCGGGTCATTCTGATTTTGGGTTTTGAATTCCTGATTTTTAATTGATGGAGAGAGCGCTTAAGATACACGGTAGATTATTTAACTTTTCTCAATCAGAACTCGGCACTCAGTACCCGGAACTTAGAACGCACATTCTGATCTAAAGGTTTTTTGAAGAGGAAATGATTTAAGCTACTTTAGTGTTATAAATCCGGGGAATTGTTTATTTCCTCTGCTAAAAACAACTCTTTTTGAACGTATGGGTAAACTTCAGGTCGATATTCTTGGACTTTCGGCAAGTCCGCATACCAATGGCGCTTATGCTCTTATTCTTTATGAGCTTGAAGGGAAGCGCAAGCTTCCGATCATTATCGGCGGTTTTGAGGCACAGGCGATTGCTCTCAAGCTTGAAAATATCAAGCCTCCCCGGCCGTTTACGCATGATCTGTTCAAGAGTGTCGCCGATGCGATTAATCTGCACGTAAAAGAGATATTTATTGACGAACTGCATAACGAAACATTTTACGCAAAGATTGTCTGCGAACTCGGAGGAGAGCTGCATGAGATTGATGCACGCCCCAGTGATGCCATTGCCATTGCAGTACGGTTTAATGCTCCGGTGTTCGTTACTGAAGAGATCATGAATGAAGCCGGTATTCGCGAAGAGCAGAAAGAGAGTGAGGAGGAGAGCGAAGAGGATAATGCACCCTCTCTTATACAGGAGGCGCCTCAGCCTGAAGGTATCCCTTCCCGGAGTTCAGGATTGTCTGAACTGCAGGGCAGACTGGATGATGCGATAAGCAGGGAGAACTATGAGGAGGCGGCCAGGATTCGTGACGAAATATCACGATTGAAAGGAATCGGGTAAATTCTTAAAGGATATACTTCTGAGAGTTTTTTCTTTCTTGTCGGGCAAAAAAAAAGGAGGCAGATGCCTCCTTTTTTTGTATCTGATCAGGACAGACTTAAAGGTTCACTCTCAGACCGAGCATTGCGCTGTGGCTTGAGACGTTGGTGTCGATAACACCGATAACGTTGAAATCTGTCGTTGCGAAGTAACGGTAACGAGCATCGATCATAACGCCGTCACTGACCGGAATAGCAAGACCGGCACCAACCTGATAGGCAAGAGTGGTTTCAGTCAAATCAATAGCAACAGGGCTGACAACAGAAGGTAACGATGCCTTCAAATTAGCTATATCAGTGATTTCCATGTTGACCTGAGCAACACCAACACCTGCCATGGCATAGAGCTCAACACCACCGAGATCGAAGTCATAGAAACCATTTGCCATCAGCGAAAGTACGTTTACGTCGCCTTCAAGAGGAACAGATCCGCCTGTAAGTGTTGGACCACCAGGGATAGATATATTGCCGATTGAAATATCTTTGATATCAGCATTCTGATAGCCGAATTCAGCTTCAAGTCTGGTTGAACCGTAATCGCAGCCGATTGCGCCTGCAAGTGTTAACCCGCTACCGTAGCCTAAATTTACTTCTGTGTCAAAGATCTCTTCGACATTAAAAAGGCCGATTGCTGAGTCCTGCATCCATGAGACTCCAGCCATGCCGCTGACGTAATGATCTGCAGCCTGTGCCGGTGTGCCTGCAAAGCCTAAAACTGCCAAAACAGCAAGCAGTGAAAGTGATTTTTTCATTGTATCCTCCATAGGTTTTTTTTGTTCACAGAAAACGATTTAAAAAACAAACAAATCTGTGTGTTCATTCATGTCAAATATACGGTTTCAACTCATTATCACAAAAAAAAAGTGAGTAAAAGCAACAGATTCCAGTCTTTCAGTCTGTAGATGTACCAAATGAGAACATGAATCCCCATCCTTTTTCGGTGTCTCCGGGTACGGAGTCCATACCGTATCCGTAATCAAGGCCGATCATTCCGATAATCGGCAGGTAGAGCCTGAGTCCAACGCCGGCCGACTTTTTCAGGTCGCTGAAATCAACAGATTCACTGTCTTTCCAGAGGTTTCCTGCATCGAAGAATGCCAGTCCGTAAATGCTGACTGATGGAGAGAGCGTCAGCGGATAGCGAAGTTCTGTTGTGAACTTGGTGTAGATGGTGCCGCCATACAGGTCAGAATCAGTTTCAAGCAGTTCACCGAAACTGCGGTCATCATAACCGCGCATGGGAATGGTGGGCAGTGATGACATGCCGCTTCCGCCCATATAGAAATATTCTGTATAGGGGATATAGTCGTTTTTATTAAAAGTCGAAAGGTAGCCTGCCTGGGCCGACATGTTCAGTACAAGTTTTCTCGACAGCGGAAAATACCAGGTTGAACTTCCGGTGAATTTGTAGAAGTCAATTGTTCCCGGAAGAGGACCTCCTGCAAGCTGCGCTGTCAGTGTGTTTTTGCTGCCTCTGCGCGGGTAGATCGGACTGTCTATACTGTTGCGTGATATTGTTCCTGTGATTGAATACTCATCAGCCTCATCGGGAACATTACTACCTGTTTCATTGATAAAACTTACAAATCCACCCTTGTTATGCAGGTATTTCAGTTTAAGGCCGACGGAGAAATAGTCGTCTGGCCAGGTCAGCCTTCTGCCGACGGTGAGTACCGTACCGTACTGGTCGATCGTTTTATTCTCGATTGAGCTGTCGATACCTGTATAGTCATAGGTACGGTGTGTTTTAAAGGCTGAAAAACCAACGGTTGTCGGGCCTCCGAATGCCCAGGGTTCCGTGAAAGAGAGGGCGAGCGTGCGATAGTTGTCGCTGCCAAACTGCCATTGGAATGAGAGTTTCTGACCGTCACCATGAGGAAGCGGTCTGTAGGCATCAGTATCGAAAATATCCTGAAGAGAAAAGTTGTTGAAGGTGACGCCGAGCGTACCGGTGAAACCGCTTGATCCTCCATAACCGACCGATGCGTTGAAGGTGTCGCTCTGTTTTTCAGTAACTGAGTAGGTAAGGTCGACAGTGTTGTTCTCTTCGTTGGGCTGAATTTCCGGAGCAAGTTTACCTGCATCAAAGTAGTTGAGCATGTTGAGCTCTCTTATACTGCGGATGACGTTTTTGCGACTGAACATTTCACCGGGAATGGTGTACAATTCACGGCGGATGACATGGTCTTTGGTTTTGGTATTGCCGGTGATGTTTATCAGATTCAACTGATACTGTTCGCCTTCACGAATGCTGATGAGAAGATTGACCGTGTCAGGATTTACAACCACTTCGTCAAGGTTGGTTCTGAAGGAGAGGTACCCTCTGTCAAGGTAAATTGAGCTTACATCGCTGTTGTCCTGTGAGAAGTTCAGTCTTTCCTGGATGAGTTTTGCGTTATAGAGGTCACCGGTTTTAATCCTGAAAGTTTTTTCAAGGATTTCTGTTGTAGCGAACTCTTTTGAGTTTCCTGTCCATGTTATGGTGCCGATGTGATACTTAGGCCCCTCTTCAATCGTTATATCAAGAAAGAGTCCTTTGTTATCGGGTGTATAGCTTATGGAATCGCTGAGTACTTTTGCGTCCCGATAGCCGTTTTCCCGATAAAAATCCACAAGAAGATTTTTGTCGGTTGCGAATTTATCCTTGTCGAGTTTGGGTGCACCAAAGATTTTTCTCCACCATGAGTTTTGCGTGGTCTCTTTGAAAACGCCTCTGAGCTTGCCCTGGCTGAAGGCATTGTTGCCATGGAAACGGATTTTTTCAATAACTACCTTGCGGCCTTCAGTGATTGTGAAAACAGCTTTAACCTTGTTTTTTCCGATCTCCTCAAGTTTGTATTCGGCTCCTGCAGTCAGATACCCTTTATCCGCGTAGAGTTTTTCTATTTTGTTTGCAGCAGTGAGAAGCTCCTGCTCACTGAGTTTTTTACCTGTCTGAATATCGGCAGTTTTCTGCAGTTTGTCCAGGTCGAATTTTTCATAGCCTTTGAAACTGACCTCTGCAAGTAAAGGCTGTTCTTCAACAACAAAGTGCAGAGCCACGTTTTTGCTGCCCTGATTGGATTTTTCCAGTTTAATATCCCTGAAAACCTGGAGATTCCAGAGGTATTGCATGGTCGCTGATAGTTCAGCTCCA
>JAAXUM010000440.1 GCA_013336025.1 Chlorobiaceae bacterium | reverse complement strand
GAAAAATCTCTACGAGTTCAATCTCTCCCCGCAGGAGTGGGTGGATTTTCAGCCGGCCAACTATCTGAACTCGACCCATCCGGATTCGATTTTCGTGCGCTCGCTCATGGTTGTGCAGCAGACTCCCTCAGGTAAAAAGGTGCTGCAAGGAAACCGGTTCAGGGAGGTGTCGGAAAACGGTGCCCGGGAACTGAGGCCAAGTCCTGAAGAGCTTCCGGTTCTGCTCGATCGGGAGTTCGGACTGCGGCCGCAGTTTTAATGTGGTCATGGTCGATGGTGCAGGGACCCGCGCAGAGCGAATATGTTCAAGAAACGGTTGTCCGGGTAATTTCATTGCCGTTGAACCGTAATGCGGCTGTAAATCTCTACTCCTTGCGGCAGACTGCCAAGTCCAGGATAGCTGTTTGTGTTCTTTGATCTCTGGATGTAATTTCTGAACTGCATTTCGGCATTGGCATCGACAAGCACTGCGATGATATCGAACTGTTCTCCGGTATTTTTATTTTTTTCGCCGATATACGCAACCGATGCCCATTTGCCGTCGGCCTGCAAGTCCGCACTTCTGTCCTGTGGATAATAACTGTTGGCCATCAGGGGAAAAACCACGATCCATATTTTCTTGTTATCGGGAATGTCCCGACTGCTTCCGGTAACGGTAACTGCTATGGGTACCATCGCGTTCTGTTCGGGATGATCGATCGATAGTGTCGTTTTCTGGTGGTCTTCCTTTACAGCTCCAGAAGATCCTTTTGGGGTGCTTATCTCTGTTTTGCAGGAGGTGAGCAGCATAGTCGAGACGACGATGAAAAGGATACTTTTGCTTGCGTAGGATCTTGCGGTTTTCATTTTCGATCTCCTGATAGAGTGAGTGGAACGTATCAGTGTGTTTTACCGGACAGTTTTTTCTGTATGAAGGGATACAGGTAAAAACTCCAAAAGAGCGTATAGCAGGTTGCTATGGCTGCAGTTATGAGTATGATTTGAACGACGAATGTTTCGAGGTCGTTGTTTTGCTGGGAGAGGTATCCAGACACCGTGGCAACCGATGAATAGGTGATGAAGAATTCGGGTAAAAGCAATGTCGAGATAATGACGCAAAGCCATAAGAGCAGTTCCCTGAGCTGGGCATGCATTCGTTCGCGCGTTTCCTTGCTCAGATTGTCTCTGTTTCTGAAAATATCATAGATCTCTTTGATGGTGATCAGCAGCTTTTTAAGTTTTTCCAGAAGGGGAATCAGTGCACTTATGATGGCAGTCGCTGCACCTATGATGTATAAAGTCTTTTCAGTCATAGTGCAGGAATTGGTTGTGTATATATACCAATGTATTCGGGCGACTGAACGGCGTGTTATTCTGGAAATTACAAATGATTGCCGGTTTGGCAAAGCGTTTTGATATACAGTAAAAAAGAGCGTTGCTGATTCGAGTCTGGTGATTGTCTAGATGCAAATCGTTTTTACGAATGGGCCTCGTGATTTTGCTTTCTTGAAGATGTTCTCCTGGATCATGATGGGATCAACATACACTATCCACAGGGCAAGTGCGGAAGATGTGCCGGAGGTCGCGGCAATGGTTGGCGAACTGCTGAAGGAAATCATGCTGGCCACAGGCGAGCAGGCGTT
>JAAXUM010000205.1 GCA_013336025.1 Chlorobiaceae bacterium | reverse complement strand
TTTATTTGTTCAATTTCCCTTTTTTTAACAAGGTGAATGTGGATAAGTTGTTTGCGGAAAGCAGAATACTTATCTGTACCTGAAAAAAGAGTTATAATAATTGCCGGATTTTATTTAATTAGTACCCTCTTCTCAGACTTCGGCGTATAGCGCAGCCTGGTAGCGCACTTCCTTGGGGTGGAAGGGGTCGTGGGTTCAAATCCCGCTACGCCGACTCTTTTTTAAGATGTATTTTTCAGGCTTTGTTTGTCAGAACGCAACGCAAACCGGAGAACCTCATGGATTTCGAATGCGCGTTTGTTCCTGAACTTCTTGAACTGACCCCGATTCCCGCCTTAACGATCAAGTGCACGGCAAGGGTTGCTGCCTTGCCCGCTCTTTTCGACTCAGGATACCGTCGGATTCTTGAGTATGTGAAACAGGAGTCTGCCGGGACTGCCGGGCCGCCTTTTGCGATATACTCTACCCGGGATTCCGATGATATTGATGTTGAGTTCGGTTTTCCCGTTACCCGCGCTGTTGCCGGTTCAGGCTCAATAATCGCATCCCTGACGCCATCGGGAAAGGCGGTTTCAACTCTGTTCATCGGGCCTTATGAAGATGTTGAGCCAGCCTATGATGCCCTCCTGAAATGGGTTGCCGACAACAACCTCACTGCCGGCAGTGTGGCCTATGAGGTCTATCTCAGCGATCCGAAAGATACGCTTCCTGAAATGCAGAAAACCCGCATTCATCTTCTCCTGAAACAGTCATAAGATGGTCTTGTCTTTCCGTTAAGAACTTTGCGCTCTCTCATGTGGTTTAACATAACACGGCGTCAAATTAACGGGAGATGAGAGGTATGGATATGGAGAATTACAATGTGGTGGTTATCGGCGCAGGTATCGGCGGACTTGCAGCAGGAGCACTGCTCGCGCGTAAAGGACTGCAGGTGACGGTGCTTGAAGCACAGGATTATCCCGGTGGTTGTGCAGCAACCTTTTCCATGAAGGGATACCGTTTTGATGCTGGAGCAACGATCGGATGCGGATTTCATCCGGGAGCGCCGATGGACAGGCTTGGCACGGAGCTTGGCATTTCCTGGCCGGTGACGCCGGAACCTGTTGCCTGGCAATATCGTCACAGAGACATCACGCTGAACCTCACGACATCCCGCAGCGGGATTATCAACCGTTTTCCCCGATCGGAAGCTTTCTGGAAAGAACAGAGCCTTCTGGCCTCCTTGCTCTGGCGTCTTGCTGAAGGAGGCCTCTCCTGGCCTGTAAAAGGGCCTCGCGATCTTGCACTGCTCGCCCGCAAAGGGATTGCAGAACTTCCGGGTACGGCACTTCTGTTGAAATTTGCCGCAAAAACAGCAAGAGAGTGGCTTGCATCACACGATCTCGACACTGATTCCGGGTTTGTGCGTTTTCTTGATGCGCAATTGCTTGTTTCCGTACAGACAACCACAGAGCAGGCCAATGCTCTTAATGCCGCCATAGCGCTCGATCTTCCTGTTTCCGGAGCCAGCCGTATAGCCGGAGGGATCGGCAGAGTTTCTGAACTGCTTGCCGGATCAATAGCCGAAAGCGGAGGAGCAGTTCTCTATGGTCAGGAGGTTACCCGGATCGACTCGGTGCGAAGAGAGGTAATCGGAGTTGAAACCAGGGATGGAGGGGCTTTTGCTGCCGATTTTACGATTGCAAATCTCACTCCTGATTCTCTTGAAAAGCTTGTTGATATGGAGGGGGAGCCCTTTTCACGAGAAGAGAGCGGTTCGAAGTGGGGTGCTTTTGTTCTCTATCTTGGAATGGATTCGGCATTGTTCGGCGGTGTGTTGCCGGCTCATCTCCAGATTGTCGCCGGGAGCGGCGATCTCGCTGAGTGCGGCAGTATTTTTATTTCCGCATCCTCTCCTCTTGATGCGGATCGTGCTCCCGAGGGGCTTTGTGCCGTCACCATTTCAACCCATACTGTTCCGGAACCCTGGTTTGAAGCGAAAAAAAGAGGTCAGAGCGCCTATCTGGAGCTGAAAGAGCAGTATACCCAAAAAGTGCTGGATCTGTTTTCCGAACAGATTTCAGGAGTACGCGAGGCCATAAAAAGCATAACGGCGGCAACCCCTGTAACCTGGGAGCGTTATACCGGAAGGGCGAACGGGTATGTCGGGGGGTATCCCCAGACCTCCCTTTTCAATGTGCGAGGTCCTGCAACCCGGTTTGATAATCTTTTTCTCGCAGGAGATTCCATTTTTCCTGGACAGTCACTTCCCGGAGTCGTAACCGGAGCAAGAAGGAGTGTTGAACTTCTTCTGCAACGGGTGGCAAAAGGAACCAGATAAGAGAGACTTTATTAAGGGTGACCAAAGAGAGCGTCGTCACTGCACGGGCAGGTACTATGAACAGAATTTGGTTATATTTTCTCTTATGCACACCCTTGAAAAATTACAGATTCTTTCCGGAGCAGCGCGTTACGACGCTTCGTGTTCATCCAGCGGAAGCAAACGCGAAGCAGCTTCATGCGGTATCGGCAACACCTCGTCGAGCGGTATATGCCACTCCTGGTCGGATGACGGGCGCTGTATTTCGCTTTTGAAAATTCTTCTGTCCAATGACTGTCGTTACGACTGTGCCTACTGTGTCAACAGGACCTCCAACCCGGTTCAGAGAGCCTCCTTCACTGCACGGGAAGTGGTTAATCTCACCATGGAGTTTTATCGGCGTAACTATATCGAGGGTCTCTTTTTAAGCTCGGCAGTCATGCTGAACCCCGACCACACCATGGAACAAATGGTCAGCGTTGCCGAAACGCTGCGTATCGAGGAACAATTCGGCGGTTACATACATCTGAAAATCATTCCGGGCAGCAGCAGCGAACTGGTGCGTAAGGCAGGGCTCTATGCCGATCGCATCAGCGTCAATATTGAACTCCCTTCAGAGGCAGCGCTGCAAAGGCTTGCACCGCAGAAACAGAAAGCCGGCATTCTTGAGCCGATGGCTTTTATCGGACAAGAGATAAAGGGCTCTCTTCTTGAGCGAAAAAGAAGCCGCAATGCACCACCACGGTTCGCACCGGCAGGACAGAGCACCCAGATGATTATCGGAGCAAGCCCCGAAAGCGATTTTCAGATACTCAAGCTTTCACAGGGGCTCTACAAAAAAATGAATCTCAAACGGGTCTATTATTCAGCGTTTATCCCGGTCAACGAAGACAGCCGGCTTCCTGTTCTCGCCTCACCACCGCTGCTTCGTGAACATCGGCTCTATCAGGCCGACTGGCTGTTGCGCTTTTACGGTTTTACCGCTGAGGAGATTCTTTCAGATGAAGCGCCCGACCTTGACGAAACATTTGACCCCAAGACAGCCTGGGCTCTCCGCCACCCTGAATTTTTTCCGATAGAGATCAATCGGGCTGACTATGTTACCTTGCTGCGCATTCCTGGTATCGGAGTCACTTCAGCCAGGCGTATAGTTGCCGCTCGTCGTTTCGCTCCCATTACTCCTGAAGGGATGAAAAAGATCGGAGTGGTCATGAAACGGGCGAAATATTTTATCACCTGTTCCGGCAGACCTTTTGAGAAGACAGACCGGCAACCTGCTCTTCTGAAGAGCCGACTTCTGCTTGCCGAGGGAGTTGCCCCGGAACCTCCGAAGCAGCTTGTGCTGCCCGGCCTTTTTGCCTGATGCTCATGAACCGCTACCTCTACGATGGAACTCCGGAAGGCCTGCTTTCCGCAGCCGCACGCATTATTGCCGATGTGAGCGATCCCGAAAAAGCCACTCTCGGTGAACGCAAGGACACGCTGTTTGAGGAGGGTTTTTTTATCAGTACCGATGTGGTCGCTGCCGAAACATTTTTCAAAAGACTTCGCCTTAAAGCCCCTGACGCAGCGTACACGCTCTATTACTTTACTCTTGCCGAAAAGGATGGCATGGAGAGCACTCTTCTCCACTATCTTGCCCTGGCGCTCCGCTATGGCGACAGGGTGAACGGCAATCTTGCCGATTCCGCTGTCAGGGAGATCGTTACCGTTTCACGAAAAGCCCAGCGCGAACTGCATCGCATGAAGGGATTGCTCCGATTCGAAAAGCTTTGTGACGGAGCATATCTGGCCAGAATGGAGCCCGATCACAACATCCTGCAGCCGCTTGCAGGGCATTTCAG
>JAAXUM010000204.1 GCA_013336025.1 Chlorobiaceae bacterium | reverse complement strand
GCAAAAACAGACAGAGGTACCCCGAAAAAAGTATATCGACAACCTTAACTGCCGATATATTCCTTAAGAATCTTGCTGTAAGCCGACTGGCGCAGCCTGCGTATCGCTTTCTCCTTGATCTGGCGAACACGTTCGCGGGTCAGCTTGAATTTCTCACCGATCTCTTCAAGAGTCAGAGGATTATCCATCCCTATACCGAAATAGGAGCGGATAACATCAGCTTCCCTCGGCGCAAGCACGGAGAGAGATCGCTCAACCTCAAGGGTAAGTGAATCCTTGTTGAGTCCGTGGTCAGGAAGATGACCATCATTCTGAAGAACATCAAGAAGGCGATTGTCGTCGCCCTGCGCAAACGGCGCATCAACAGAAACATGCCTTCCGGCGATTTTGAGGGTATCGGCAACATCCTGAGAATCCATATCCAGAAGATTGGCAAGTTCCCGTGTATTCGGATCACGTTCGAACTCCTGTTCCAACTGGCTGTATGCCTTGCTGATCTTGTTGAGCGTACCAACCCTGTTCAGCGGCAGCCTCACAATCCTCGACTGTTCGGCAAGCGCCTGAAGAATCGACTGACGAATCCACCAGACCGCATAAGAGATGAACTTGAATCCCCTTGTTTCATCAAAACGTTTAGCCGCCTTGATCAAACCCAGATTTCCTTCATTAATGAGATCACCGAGCGTAAGCCCCTGATTCTGGTACTGCTTGGCAACGGAAACAACAAATCTCAGATTTCCCTTGATCAGCTTGTCAAGCGCACGCTTTGCCCTTCTGTATTCGACGGTATCAACCGGTGTATCATAACCCTCCTTGATCGCCTTGGTCAGTTTCACCTCATCTTCGGCGGTCAGTAAATCATACTTTCCTATCTCCTGCAGATACCGATCAAGCGACAAACTCTCACGATTGGTAATCTGCTTGCTTATTTTAAGTTGCCTCATATATCCTTGTCTCCTTACAAAATCAGGGATGGACTGTTTTTACAAACCGATTCGATGAACAACCCGGAAGATATGATTTCTTATCATGGTTCACAAACCTTTTTCTTTTCAGCGACACAAATAACATTACAACGAAACTTCAGACTCGACATAAAAAATACTCACTCGCTTAAAACCTGAAGATTATCCTTAAACTTCACAAGATTCCGCTCCGCCTCACACTTTTTTTCCCTCTCCTTGTCAACAACGTCAGCCGGAGCATTGTCGACAAAACTCCGGTTCGACAATTTTTTCTCAAGTGAAGCAACATAGCTCGAAACCCGCTCTATCTCTTTCAGTAACCGGTCACGCTCCTTTTCAAACGAAATCAACCCCTCAAGCTGTATAAAAAGTTCATTCCCTTCAACGAGCGATCCGGCAGCATGACGCGGACGCTGACAATCCATTGCAATACCAACGTCGCATCTCGTCATCGCGCTGATAATTGCGCTGTTGGCCAGAAGCACCTCATGAGCTCTCTCTGTAGCAGGCTTTATCGTCAACGGGGCTGTGGTTCCGGGTGGAACGGTAAAAAGCGACCTGAGACTGCGAACTTCGGCAATCACCTGCTGGGGAAGAGCGTCCAGCGTTGTGTCGGTTTTCAACCACCCCTCATCAACCGCAGGCATCGGAGAAACAGCGATGCTCTCATCAACTGAACAGCTCGAAATATGGTGCCAGATCTCATCGGTAATAAACGGCATAACCGGATGGAGAACCTTGAGAATTCCTTCGAGCAGATAAACGGCAAGACAGACCGCATTCTGAGCCGGCTCACCCTCCTGATCGCCCGAAAGCTTTATTTTCAAAGCTTCAAGGTACCAGTCGCAATAATCGCCCCAGAAAAAGTCATAGACATTTTTCACAATATCATTAACCCTGAACTGACCGAACGCACTATGATAACGATCGAGCATGGTATGATACCGCTGCATGACAACCCGCTCTTCAGCAAAGGAAAACGATTGATCGTCTGGTGCAAAAGCCCTGTATCTTTTCTCAAATTCATCCCCGGAAGCAAAAAACCTCTCCCTCAGCATAAAAACAAGCCTTGACGCATTCCAGAGTTTCGTGGCGAAATTACGGCCAAGCTCGCACTTTTCCTCTCCAAACAGAACATCCTGCCCAAGCGGAGCGATATAGATGATCGTAAAGCGAAGAGCGTCCGTACCATACGTATCGATAACCTTGAGAGGATCAGGAGAGTTGCCGAGAGATTTTGAGAGCTTGCGCCCCTTCATATCCCTGATGATGCTGGTAAAATAAACATCCCGGAAAGGAACATCGCCCTTGAAATAGAGCCCGGCCATGATCATTCTCGCAACCCAGAAAAAAATAATATCAGGGCCGGTAACCAGAGTACTGGTAGGATAAAATGCCCTGAGATCATCATTATCCGAGTGCATGCCGGTCCATCCCAGCGTTGTCAGAGGCCAGAGCCATGAGGAGAACCAGGTATCGAGCACATCGTCCTCCTGAACCAGTTTGTCGGTACCGGCAAGATGGCATGCCTCTTCATATGACGAAGCAACCCACACCTTCCCGTCCGGCTCATACCATGCGGGAATCCGATGCCCCCACCAGAGCTGCCGGGAGATGCACCAGTCCTGGATATTCTCCATCCAGTGGCGATAGGTATTGATCCAGTGCGGCGGATGAAAACGGATCTCCCCGTCATTAACAACCTGCAGCGCACGTTCGGCAAGAGGCTTCATCCTGACGAACCACTGTTCCGAAAGGTAGGGCTCCACAACCACATCAGCACGCTCCGAGTACCCGACGTTATGCTCGTACTCTTCAACCCGCACCAGACTGCCCTCTTCCTCAAGATCCCTGATAATTTTTTCACGAGCTTCAAAGCGATCCATTCCGGCATACCCGAACGAATCAGTCATTCTGCCATCCTTGCCTACAACCGAAATCGGCTGAAGATTGTGGCGTCGCGCCACCTCATAGTCATTCGGATCATGAGCGGGAGTGATTTTCAACGCACCGGTACCAAACTCGATATCAACATACTCATCGGCAATAATCGGAATATGGCGCCCGGCAAGAGGAACAACCGCAAGTTCACCCACAAGCTCCCGATACCGGGGATCAGCAGGATTAACGGCAATGGCCACATCGCCAAGGATGGTTTCAGGACGGACAGTAGCGACCGTGATGTATTTTCCCGGCTGATTCGCCAGCGAATACTGAACATAGACCAGCTTGTCCCGACGGGATTTCATGATCACCTCCTCGTCAGAGAGTGCTGTCTGAGAGACAGGACACCAGTTGATGATCCGGGTACCCCGATAAATCAGTCCATCCCGATAGAGCGCGACAAAAGCACTCACCACAGCCTGCGAAGCACTCTCATCCATGGTAAACAGGTTCCGGCGCCAGTCACAGGAGATGCCCAGCCGTCGAAGCTGCCGAAGAATAAGCCCGCCATACTCATCACGCCACTGCCACACATGCTCAAGAAACTCACGCCTTCCAAGTTCATGGCGGGTCACGCCATCTTTTTTCAGCTTTTTCTCAACAACAGTCTGCGTAGCGATCCCGGCATGATCGGTACCGGGAAGCCAGAGCGCTTCCCGGCCGGTCATTCTGCTGTATCGAATAAAAATATCCTGCAACGTATGATTGAGCACATGGCCAAGCGTCAGACTGCCGGTCACGTTAGGAGGAGGCATTAAAACCGTATAAGGGGCTTTTTCATGGTCAAGCACCCTCGAACTTTCAGCATGAAAAAGTCCCAGCGCCTCCCAGTGGGCACTTCTCCACCGCTCTTCTACGTCCTGATGATTATAGGTTTTTTCAAGATTCAACGGACCTTTTTGCTCACTCATAATGAAAATGAATCGGTTACTGCTGATAAAGAACTGCCGGAAACATCACCTTGACAACCGGAAATCCGGGATCAGGAGATTTTCAGCGATGTCCACAACTGTTATAAAATTGATCCCTGTCAGGACTCTTTTTCCTTTTCAGGTTTCGGACGCTTTTCAAAAATCTGATCGATAATACCATACTCAAGTGCCTCCTGTGCATTCATCCAGCGATCTCTTTCAGAATCCTCCCTGATCTGTTGAACATCTTTTCCGGTATGCCGGGCAAGAAGCTCTTCAAGAAGCCTCCTGATCTTTTCTATTTCGCGTGCCTGGATAATAATA
>JAAXUM010000203.1 GCA_013336025.1 Chlorobiaceae bacterium | reverse complement strand
CACAATGAGACCGGTTTTACCTTCAACCATCAGTTCCCTTGCCCCGTTGACATCGGTAGCAATAACCGGCTTTTTCATGGCCATTGCTTCCATGACGACATTGGGCATCCCTTCAAAAAGCGATGCAAGCACAAACAGGTCACATTGTGCCTCCCGGAAATCCGGAAGCCCTTGCCCATGCCATTGAAACCATCATCGACAACCATAACATGCTTCTTGAACTCGGCAAATCCGGCTTTGAACGTGTCAACCGGGAGTTTACCATGAGCGCCATGGTTGACAACCTTGAAACCTGGCTACTGCAAAAAATCAGGCAAAAAAACCGTTATCAAGCCAATTAGCATCGATTGAATTAGGCTCATGCAGGATAACCGAATCCTGAAGGAAACCGCAGCATGACGGTAACTGTCTTCAGACAGATCTGACGATGTTTATCATTTAGCTGTTTCCGTATCCCCTGATTTTACGTAAATAGCAGTGGAAAAAGCCAGAAAAAAACAAAACACCACAGAAATAACAAAGCGATATAAAGGCATCTCTATTTACTTGTCGTGAACGGTTTGAGTGAGAGGCGGACAGAGTCCCGATCAGATAGGAATGAGGATGTCGATCCCGTCGTGTCGATACCGGCGAAGGAGTCAAACCTCGGAACAAATAAAGAGAGATACCCATAAGTCCATAAACTCGGGATACATGAATATCGGTATTGACTTTACTCACGATTTGGGATATAGCGGAATAGGAACATACTGCCGTTCGCTCACGGAATCCATGATTCGAATAGAACCCGAAAATCAGTACAACATTCTCACCCTGCACAACACCATAAAAGAAGTTCAGAAGCACTTTACCCAATTCAGAAACATCGTCTATTCAGGGCTGTTCCCAAACCCTATGGTTGCAGGATCATCACTGAAAAAGCTGATCATCAGAACGCACCCGTCAATCTGGAAAAAACTGGCTCGAAACTATGATCTTGTTCACTTTACCCACCAGGGATATTTTGTGCCCGGTATAGATAATGCCGCAGTAACCATACATGACCTGATTAAACTGTATAACAGAAGTTATACGACCATTGAAACAAATCACCCCCTTTTTCAGAAAACAAAGGAGATGATCAACGATGCCGTAACCATTTTCGTACCGTCAGAATTTGTGCGTCGTGAGATCAATAACCACTTTCCCGGATGCGAACAGAAGGTAAGGGTCACCTATGAAGGGATCAAACCTCTCTATCGAAAAACTCCCCCTGACCCCGCCACTCTCAGGAAATACGGGTTGGCGGATAACCGAAGATTTTTTCTCTATGTAGGACGGTATGAAGCAAGAAAAAACCTTGACCGTCTGATGCTTGCCTATGCACAGCTCCCCGCTACATTAAAAAAAGATACCCGGCTGGTGTTGATCTGTCCAACCGAAATAAAATCGACAAGAGAGCTGCAGAAAAAGATTTCTGATGCCGGTCTCGAAAAAAACGTACTGCATCTGACACACGTGTCGGATAATGACCTCGTTCATCTTTATAATGCGGCCATTGCACTGCTTTTTGTATCATTCTCTGAAGGATTCGGCCTTCCGCTCGTCGAAGCCATGAATTGCGGATGTCCGGCTATCATTGCAAACTGCTCCTCTCTTCCTGAAATATCGGGCGGAGCCTCTCTTCTTGTTGACCCGCATGACACGGACTCGATTCGCCATGCCATGCTTGCCATCAGTGAAGGGAGCCAGTTGCGAAATGATCTATCAAAAAAATGTGCCGTGCGGGCACAACGTTTTTCATGGGATACAACCGCACAGGAAACACTGAAGGGATACCATGCCATGCATTGCTGAATACTCTGAAACCCTTGATGACCAATGGCTCATCGAAAGCAGGAGAAACAGCTTCATCAGGATTTTATCGAGTTGAACCAGATGGAACAAAGAACCATGAACATCACCTATGATGTTATAAAAACAGCAGGATACAGCGGCAATCTCACCTATACAAAGGATCTGATCTCTGCACTTGCACTGCATTTCCCCGATAACCGGTATCGACTGCTGACCCAGCTTAACAAGAAAAAGGATGTGGCGGCTTTCTTTGGAAAAAACAACTCATTTGAATACCGGAATATCCTTCTCAATGATCGAATGCTTGGTGAAAAAAACCGCCCGTATTTTCAGGCCATCAATCTGTCGGTACTCCGAAAAGCTGCGCGCCATACCGACATGTACCATGCAACCAATCCAAGCCATTTTCCTGAAGGTATCAAGAACGGTGTCGTAACACTGCACGATCTTATCGCCCTCCTTCCCGAATCGTGGGCTGCCGATGATTCAAAAACATTCTACCACAAAAAAATCAGCAACATCCTGCAACAGGCAAAACTGGTTTTCACCGTCTCAGAATTTACCCGCAGCGATGCTCTTCACTATTTCCCGAATTATGCTGATAAATATGTAGCCACTCCACTTGCTGCAAATCCGGCCTTTCGTCAAATCAGCTCAAACAGAAGCTTTCTTTTGCGATATGGCGTTGCGGATCCGCTTAAACCCTATCTGCTCTATGTCGGAGAGATTCAGCCAAGAAAAAACATAGAGGGCATGCTGCGTGCATTTGAAAACCTGCCACCTGCCCTGCAAAAAGAGCTGCAAATCATTATTGTCGGACATGCCAAGCGCCAGGAAAACCTCTCTCTCTTTCACAAAGCGCTCAACGGCATGAAATCCCGCGCACCGGTTTATCACCTCCGAAACGTTCCCCTTCCTGACCTTGTACAGCTGTACAATGCTGCACATGCATTTGTCTATCTTTCGTTCTATGAGGGTTTTGGCCTGCCGGTCATCGAAGCCATGAGCTGTGGGTGCCCTGTACTGACCTCCAGAACAACATCACTTGGCGAAGTAGCTGCGGATGCTGCGTTGACGGCAAACCCCCGTAATCATGAGGAGATCACTGATGCGCTGAAACAACTGCTTGATGATAATGAAACCCGAACGAAGCTGATTGAAAAGGGCCTCCTGCGAGCACAGGAGTTCTCGTGGAAAAAAACGGCAACTAAAACCATGGAGGGATACAGGCTTGCGTCTTCAGTATAACCCATTAAGACCTTCTCCTGTTGCATGAACAATCATGAACATTGAACACCCTTCATGAATCACTTTCCAGGCAATGGCAACTTTTTTTCGATGATGATCAACAAGCTTTTGCAATTTTTCAATCTCTTCGTTCTCTACCGGTTTGGCAGTGCGATTGGCGACCAGCTTTGCATGACTGCAATTGTTGAAAACCTGTACACTGAACACCGGCTGAAAACCGTAGTTTTTTCAAGCTATCCGGAATTTTTTGAAAACAATCCACATGTTTACAAAAACTTCAGCTTCAAAAGAATGCCTAAATTATTTCGCAATGTTCTCTTATCTCTCTTGCGCATCGCTGAGGGTGAAAACATTGCCAACTTTTGTTTTCCAAAACAGAAAAATGGCGGCCTTGAATGCTACATGAGAGAAACAAAAGCAAAAATCAGCCTCATCGAAGCCCACTCCTGTTTTTTCAAAAGAAAACTGATCCTCTTGCAAGCCACACCAAAGATCTACTTCTCTGACGATGAATTAGCGGTGTTCTCAAGAAAATTCAGCGATCTGCCAGACCGGTTCGGTATTGTTCAACCAGTCGGCAAAACGACATACACACCAAACAAAGAGTGGGGATTTGCCAATTTCCAAAAAGTTATTGACAGTGCACCTCATTTTCCCTGGCTCCAAACAGGTATGATCAATGAATTGTTACTCGATCATGTCATTGATTTCAGAGGTAAAACCAAATCCTTGCGGGAACTGGCTTACATCGTATCCAGGGCTGACTTTATCCTGTGTCTTGAAGGCTTGTTAAATCACCTTGCCGCATCAGTCGGCACCCGCTCATTCTGTCTGTTTTCCGGCTTTCATCCTGTCGAAATAGCAAACTATGCCACAACGATTCCTGTTGTGCTTGACCCACAACCAGATTGCTCACCATGCTGGCTGCTTGAAAAGTGCCCTCAAAAGAGTAAATACTGTACTGAAGGCATCTTTCCTGAACAGGTTGTCAAAGTTATCACAACCGCGCCTTCACTGAACAACCAGCCTGCCATAAAATTGTAGAGATAAAAAGAATTCGAAG
>JAAXUM010000439.1 GCA_013336025.1 Chlorobiaceae bacterium | reverse complement strand
CTTTCGGCATACCCCATTTCTCATGCAGAACCCCGTCATAATCAAACAGGATGGTTGTATCATACTTTTTTGCCTTTTTTCCGGCAATAGATCTGATCAGACCGTTCGGCTTCCATGTCGATTTTGTATCAACAATTCCGAAACCCTTGAAATAATCCTTATTAATTATCTTGTCCACATCCGTTGCCTTGTCAACAGCATCGTTAAAGGGGTCGTTAAGGTCAGACTCATCAGGGTCAACATAGTTTATCTGCAGTACTTTGCCTGGCCATGAATCCATGGTGAAATCTTTTTTGTCAGCATCGGGAAAAACCCATTCAGGCGCCTTCTGGCCAATCTCCAGTTTGCCCTGGGCCATTGCTAAAGGCAGCATGCAAGCTGCGAGGATAAGAGTGAATAGTACTTTTTTCATTTTACTGGCATCTTGGTTTGTTCCCGAAAGATACAATTTTTTAACAATCCTGCACCGAATTGAACTAAAAGTGCATTTCCACGATTTACGGCAGATATGGTTTACAGTTATAATAATCGTATTTTTATTACCTGTTCGCCAGTTGACTATGAAAATCAGGAAAGTAAGATTATCGGAAAAGGACAAGCGTCGTGCTTACAGAACGGCTGTGAGAAAGGCGGCACTGGAATCCGGTCTCGACAGGCTCACAGCCTCCAGGGTCCACAGAAACAGGAAGAAATACAGCAGGAAGGGCAAGGAGAAAATCATCAGGGAAGAGGAGAAATTGAACTGATAATGCGTTTACATGTAGTATTCCCTTTTTCCATCGAAGTATTCAAATCGTTTCCCGCTGAGGGTGGTATAACCTGCAAGCAGATTGGCCGTCATACATGAGTGGACAGGGAGAATGGCGACCACTTCGCCGACAGAGATCTGGCTGAATACCTCATCCGTAACCTTAAGAGTGCCATGTTCCTGCGACAGTTTGCTGACATAGCAGCCCTCCAGAGGCTCACTCCATCCATTGTCAAGCATACGGACAAGTTCACCGAAAATCTTTTTGCCGTTTCCCGGATCGAGAGACTCTTTTGAGAAATGGATCCCTCCGCCGTACAGGATGATTTCATTCCGGTCGGCATGTCTTGCCACAACCGGACATGCCACCGCAACCGCAATATCCCTCTTTTCGCAGGATGTAACCAGGGCCTGGGTGAGATCATAAAAAACAAAGTTACCGGGACGAATTTCGTCGACCATGCTGAAATCTTCGGCAACGCTGCATGTGGGAGTGTCGCCGGTCGATAATTCAAGGCCGGGAAAGGCTGAGCGGTAGCGTTCTGCAAGTTCTGTCATCAATGCCACGGTTTTGCAGTGGACATTCATTATTTCGTCCCTGCTTCTGCAGTTGTAGCTCTGCCCTGCATGGGTAAGAAAACCTTTGAATGTGAGGCTTGCGGAGCCGTTTATCACTTCCAGAATGGAGTCAACAGTCTTGGTGTCCTCAGGCAGAACCCCGGTGCGGCGGGTTCCCGAATCAACTTTTATCCATAGCTGCACAGGGTATCTGACTTTTGCCGCAAGGAGCCTTGCTGCTTCAAGGTCTGCAACTATAAGGTTGAGGACAAGACTCCTGGCGAGCCGGTTAATACGCTCATGCTCAAGTGTGTTTACCGGAAA
>JAAXUM010000019.1 GCA_013336025.1 Chlorobiaceae bacterium | reverse complement strand
AGGAAAAAACCTTGTTGTATTCGAGCGCTTTCGTACCGCACAGCTTGAGGTTTCAGACAGCGAAAAACAAACGTTCAAGCTTGAAATAGTCGGCGCACGCAAGGAGTCGTACAACCCGGACTCAAGAAAACCGATTACTGAAATCGGCACACTTGAGGAAGATCTTGCCCGACGCGATTTCACTATTAATGCGCTTGCGATCTCTTTGAACAAGAGTTCCAGAGGCATTCTTGTCGATCAGTTTAACGGAATCGACCATCTTGCCGCACGAATCCTGAGAACTCCGCTCGAACCAAAACAGACATTTTCTGATGATCCACTCAGAATGATGCGTGCGGCAAGGTTTTCTGCCCAGCTTGATTTCAGCCTGGATGAGTCTATTATTATGGCCATGAGAGAGATGCATGAGAGGATTCAGATTGTGTCCAGAGAGCGCATCAGCCAGGAGTTCCTGAAAATCATGCAGTGCTCCAGGCCGTCCACAGGTCTTTCGATTCTCTATGAAACAGGACTGTTGAAGGAATTTATGCCCGAAGTGGCGCTTATGGCTGGAATTGAACAGGTTGACGGTCTGGGTCACAAAGACACGCTTTATCACACATTCAAGGTGATTGATAATGTTGCCGTTCAAAGCGACAAGCTCTGGCTGAGGGTTTCCGCCTTGCTGCACGATATTGCAAAACCGTTGACCAAACGGTTCTACCCTTCCTCAGGCTGGACCTTTCATGGCCATGAGGCTGTTGGAATCAGACTGGTATCGAAGATCTTTACGACCATGCGCTGGCCTCTTGAACCTTCGGAGTATGTTCGAAAAATGGTACGCATGCACCACCGTCCGATTCCTCTTTCAAAAGAGGAAATTACCGATTCGGCTGTGCGACGCCTGATCGTTGATGCAGGCGGAGACCTTGATGATCTGATGCTGCTCTGCAGGGCTGATGTTACCAGTAAGAACCCGCGCAAGGTTGCTCGAATCATGAGCAACTTCAACAATGTGGAACTGAGAATTTCCGAGGTCGCAGAAAAAGATCTCCTTGCAAAATGGAGGCCACCGATTGACGGAAAGGATATCATGGACACACTTGGACTCAGCGAAGGAAAACTTGTCGGAATCATGAAAAACCGTATGGAAAACGCTGTTATTGACGGCATTATTCCCTATGAGCGAGAGGCAGCCCTTGATTACATTAAAATGCTCTATCGTGAATTTTCAAAAACCGGTGAGAATCAGCCGGGAACGTCCCTGACCTGACCACGATAAAGATCATCTGTGGTTTTTCAGGCTCCCGTGCACTATATTCTTTGCATTATCCGGTTTCCTTGCAACGACTAAAATTATTAAACATTGATACCACGTTATTCACCAAAAGACATTGCTGCAATCTGGACAGAAGAGGCAAAATTCCAGAGATGGCTCCAGCTTGAAATCGCTGCTGTCGAAGCACGAATGGAAACCGGAGTGGTGCCTGAAAAAGCTCTCAACACCATTAAGGAAAACGCGAGGTTTGATGTTGCTGAAATACTTGAAATCGAAAAAGAGACAAAGCATGATGTCATCGCATTTCTGACCAATGTAGCCGGTTACGTCGGGCCTGACTCACGCTATATTCATGAAGGCCTTACCTCTTCAGACGTTGTCGATACCTGTCTTGCCATGCAGATGCGCGATGCTGGTCATATTCTTCTCGGCGATATTGAGCAGTTGATTGGTGTTCTCGGCAAAAGAGCCGTTGAGTTCAAATATACCCTCGAAATGGGACGTACGCACGGCATTCATGCCGAACCGACAACCTTCGGTCTCAAGCTGCTGCTCTGGCACCAGGAGATGCTCCGGCATCTGGATCGGATGAAAAGAGCTGTTGCCGTGATCTCCGTCGGAAAAATCTCGGGGGCCGTAGGTACCTATCAGCACCTTTCTCCTGAAATCGAAGCTGTTGTCTGTGAAAAACTCGGCCTTCAGCCCTCTTCGATATCGACACAGATCCTGCAGCGGGACCGTCATGCGGAATTTGCCACTACCCTTGCTCTCATTGCTTCATCGATTGAAAAATTTTCAGTTGAACTGCGCCACCTGCAACGCACCGAAGTCCGCGAAGCTGAAGAGTATTTCAGCAAAGGACAGAAAGGCAGCTCGGCCATGCCGCACAAACGCAATCCGATCACCTTCGAAAGACTGACCGGTCTTGCCCGTGTAGTCCGCTCAAATTCACTTGCAGCAATGGAAGATGTTGCTCTCTGGCATGAACGTGATATTTCACACTCCTCCGTCGAGCGCATCATCATGCCTGACTCCACCATTGCGCTCTGCTACATGCTCAGAACGTTCAGCGACTCCCTTGAAACCCTTCTGGTCTACCCTGAGCGCATGGAAGAGAACTTCAACTCATCCTACGGCCTGACAACATCACAAACCCTTCTCCTTGCATTAACGGGAAAAGGGCTCACACGTGAAAAAGCCTATGGACTTGTTCAGAGAAACGCAATGGAAAGCTGGTCGAAAAGGATTCACCTCCGTGAACTCGTGCTGGAGGATAAAGAAATTCTTGAACACGTAACCCCGCAGGAAATAACCGAACTCTTCAGTTTCGACACCATTCTTGAAAAACTCAAAACCAGCGTTGATACCATTTTTCAGCGTAACGGCTTCTGAACCTCCCGTTAATTCCCGAACGCACTGTCAGAAACAGTTCGTTTGGGAATTAACAACCGATCGTAACAGTTCATTAATAAAATTAACATCTTATTACAACTGAGTCGTTTCAGGCATACCCGACTCATCTTGCTTGGTAACAAGGTTTCATCATTCCATACAATATCAATGGCAATCGTTCAGGAAATAGGAATGGACATCATTAATGTTGATCGCATCAGAACCTCCTGTAACCGCTATGGCGATCGCTTTCTCATGAAAATACTGACCGAAAACGAAATCGCCCTCTGTCGTAAAAAAGCCGATATGACGCAAAGCGTTGCGGCAAGATTTGCTGCGAAAGAAGCTCTTTCAAAAGCATTGGGATGCGGAATCAGCAAGCACTTCAACTGGCATAGCGTAGAGATTCTCAATAACCCCGAAGGCAAACCATTTGTCCGGGTGATCGACAAACAATCTCCCCTGTCTGAAGCTTCGATCAGTATCTCACTCTCTCATGACAAACAATATGCAACGGCTGTTGTACTGGTTTCGTAACTATAAAGATTATTATATCCTTAAATCTGACTTTTATAGTCCATTACCTCAAAAAATTTTACTTTATAGCGTATAATATGCCGTTAAATAACACAGATAAAAATTTCTGAATAAAAATTTCCGCATAAAGAGGCCTTTCTTGAAACGCTTCCCGTAAAAAAATATAGCTTTTTCTATATTCAGTATGCGAAGTATCAACAATTTACCCTTACACGATGCGTTGGTTAATGGTTGACAAGATTATTGAAATGGAACCTGGCATTAAAGCCACAGGAGTAAAATGTTTTTCCCGTTCCGAACTTTTTTTTATGGATCACTTTCCTGGTTATCCTCTCGTTCCCGGTGTTCTTCAGATTGAAATGATTGCTCAAACAGGCGGCAAATGCATTATGGCAGCCAAGCCTGGTTTTCTTCCGGTCCTTACCTCTGTAAAAAGCGCAAAATTCCGGAAAGCCATCGAACCTGGAGACAAAGCGCTTATTCATACCGAAGTTACCATTCGTCAATCCTACTCAATTGCCAAAGGAAGAATCGAAGTTGATGGAAAAGATGTTGCTTATGCCGAGGTGATGTATGGTCATATTGCAATTCCTGCAGAAAAAATGACTGATGCCCTATGCGACGATTCTGCTACTTGCAGAACAATCACGGGAGGAATATGAGCAAAATTCTCTGGAGCAAAGCCCTTGTTCCCGGCCCTGAAATCAATGAACAGCCATATACTTGCGAATATTACGGAGAGCAAATCAACATTCCCCGTTCAAAAGCGCTTCCGATAGAAGAACGCAAGGCCCCGCTTCCCGACCGAAAAGTTTACCGATCAATGAGCAGATCAGGCGTTCTGCTCTCACTTGCATGTCTTGAAGGAACGGCGGCAATGCAGCCATTTCTTGATATTTCTCCCTTCAGTGTCGGAATATACTGCGCTATCGAAAATGGACCGGTCGATTTGGAATCAACCCGGAAAATGCTTGATGTCTCACGGGAAGATTTTGCCGAGCAGTACAGAAAAGTCAGGAACCCTAAAATGTTTCTCATGCAAGTCACGAATCTGGCACCTGCCCAGATGGGGATATTTCTTGGAATTATGGGGCCTTTAAATGTATACAACAGTTCAACTTACGGCAGCATTCATGCGCTTAGGCAGGCAGAGGATGATCTTAATGCCGGACGCGTTTCGGCGGCATTGGTATGCAGTGCCTTCAGTTTTGAAAATCCTCTGGTGCTTGAACGCATACGAAGGCAGAATCTGAATGAACGAATTTTATGCGAGGGTGCAGCAGCACTGCTCTTGACGGCTGATGAAAAACACTCTGAATGGCAGGATATAAATTTCGATGAAACGGAGTCTTATTATGGCATAAGTCATCAGATCATAACGCAACTATAAAAAAAGGGGGGTAAATGTTATCGGAAAAAGAGCTGTTCGAAAAGCTTGAGGATGCAATCCGAGCTGTTTTAAATACCGAAGCGGGCGATATCACGAAAGAAAGCATGTTCAAGGCTGACCTTGATGCTGAAAGCATCGATTATCTTGATATCAGTTATGAAATAGAGCAGCGTACCGGAGTTGAACTTGATTTTACCGAAGCCCTGCAATACATCACCGAAAAAAAGGGTGACGACATCACTGATATTTCCGTTCAGGACATTATCGATTATATGATGCTGGTTCTTCGCAAGAAAGAAGAAGAAGAAAAACAATAGAACGCTCATGCTTGATATCGTTGTAACCGACTTTGGTATTACCTCTCCGATCGGGATATCGGTACCTGAGTTTGAAAAGCGGATGTTTGCAGGTGATTCGGGTATTATCGACCTGCGAGGGTCACTTGTTGGAAATAACTTTCCTGTTGCATTCGGAGGAGTTGTTGATGACACGAACATCCCGCCTGCTGCGGAACTGGGCCTACCTCTCGGCCTGCATACAAATGGAGGCCGGTACCTTATCCATGCCCTTCAGCAGATTCTTCAGCGACTGCCTGAGTCAGTTCCGATTGACGCTCTTGTTCAGGCATCTCCGGCAGGTATTTATTTTGATATTGTAAGGGATTCACTGATGCATTACGACCCGGATTCATTTATCTGGGATGAACTTCGTGCCGAATGGGTTGTTGAAATTATTGCCAAAAAACTCAAACAACGAGGACACGGCTCAATTGCTCCCGAGAACATAATCAGTGTCAATTCCGCATGTGCTGCAGGAAGTCAGGCAATTGGGGTTGCATACCACCTGCTGAAATCCGGGCGAATAAAAAGGTGCCTTGTTTGTGCTGTAGATGCCGGAGCATGGGAAAGCCAGCTCATGAATTTTCATCTGCTGCATACACTCTCAACCGATGACGTTCCCGCTCATACCGCCAGCAGACCGTTTTCGAAAAGCCGTTCCGGTTTTGTCAAAAGTGAGGCTGCGGCTGTGCTTCTTCTTGAAACAAGAGCTGCCGCTGAAGAACGAAAAGCCGAAATACTTGCTCAGGTATGTGGCTACGCTTTTAATTCGGATGCCTATCGATTGACGGATGGCAGAGATGACAATCAATGTGTTGTCAGGGCTATGGAAGATGCCATAACCGATGCAGGCATCGAAAAAACAGCGATCGGTTATATCAATGCGCACGGCACATCAACAGTGCTTAATGACCGCCTTGAAACCCAGGCTATAAAAAAGGTATTCGGTGAGAATGCCTATCAAATTCCCGTCAGCTCGCTGAAATCGCAAATCGGGCACTCGACTGTCGCTGCTGGAGCTGTAGAGGCTATTGCCTGTATTCTGATGCTGCTTCGCCAGAAAATAACTCCCACGATCAATCTGCACGATCCTGATCCTGACTGTGATCTCGATTATGTCCCCGAAGGAAGTCGTGATGTTGCGATTGATTATATTCTCAGCAACAGTTTTGGATTTGGCGGTCAGAACGCATGCCTTGTACTAAAAAAGGAGCGGAACTGATGGAAAAACATCTTGCACTTATAACAGGCGGAACTTCAGGCATAGGCTTCGGAGCAGCGAAAGCGCTTGCCGAAAAGTACGACCTTGCTCTTGCATATGCATCAAATCACGAAAAGGCGCAGGAATCAGCAGCTGAATTGCGCGATATGGGTCATGAAGTCAGAATATATTGCCGCCCACTTGCGGAATATCGTGATGCAAAAGAACTGTATGATGAGGTCGTATCGGATTTCGAAAAACAACCTGAAATTCTGGTTAATTCAGCCGGACGAATTAAGGATGGGTTCTTTTTACAGACCGATTTTTCCATTCATGACAAGCTTATCCATGAACACCTTATCGTAACCATGGCCATGTGCCAGCTTGCATTGAAATCAATGTATGGAAAACGGTATGGCAGAATTATCAATCTCAGTTCGATAAGCGGAATCTATGCCAAACGGGGACAGGCGAACTATGCCGCCGCCAAGGCAGGAATAATAGGATTTACCAAAACACTTGCACTCGAAGTTGCCCACCGCGGCATTACAGTTAACGCCATTGCTCCCGGCCTGATCAGAACACCCATGACTGCCGGAGTTGTGAACTATCTTGAAAAAGCTTCGGGACGTGAAATCAACAGACACATACCGGCGGGATTTATTGGAGAACCGGAAGATGTAGGTTCTCTCATTGCCTTTTTGTGTTCTGATGAGGCTCGCTACATAACCGGATCCGTCATTCCTGTTGACGGCGGAAGATCATTGGGAGACACCGGAATATGAAACATCTGACAAATAAAATTGCTGTCGTTACAGGGGGAACAAGAGGAATAGGGAGAGCCATATCGCTGAATCTTGCCGAAAGCGGAGCCAGAGTGCTCGCACTTTATGCAAGAAGCCGTAAAAGTGCCGAATCTCTTGAACATGAGGCTGCTGTCCGGGGACTCGATATCACGACGTTCAGAGGCGATCTTTCTCATGAAGAAAGCTTCATCCAGGTTGTACAGCAACTTCATGATTCCTGCGAACATGTGGATATTCTTGTACACTCTGCTGCCAGCGGAGTACACCGGAAAGCCATGGAGCTTTCCGATAAACAACTGAAATGGACTTTTGAAATCAATTTCTTTGCTGTACACCGGCTGACAAGAGAGCTTATAGGAAAAATGGGAAGAGGCGGCCGTATAATCGGAATCACCTCGCCTGGAGGAACCCGGGTTATTCCTGATTATGCCGCAGTAGGTTCTACAAAAGGCGCCATGGAGGCCTTGTTCCGTCACTACAGCCGTGAGTTCGCTCCTGAAGGAATCGCGGTTAATCTTGTCTGCCCCGGCCTGGTCATGACCGATGCGGCAAAGGCTTTACCGGAACTTGAACGTCTTTTAAACATCACCCTCGAGTATACGCCTTCAGGCAGAATGACAACACCTCAAGATGTTGCTGAAGTGGTAAATTTTCTTACAACGGATGCAGGAGCCCAGATCGTCGGACAAACCATCACAATTGATGGCGGAAAAGGATTATTGGCCTAAGCTGACCTTGATTTGTTACGTCCGACGACTTGCATATCAAACTCCTGTTCCGGTTATCATTACTCAATGAACATGTGGAAATGCATGAAAAGAACCGTTTGAATCATGAATGACAGGATTATTGCACAACTGATAAATGTCTCGAAATATTACGGCAGCGGAGAAGGGCGTGTTACCGCGCTCAATCATGTCAATCTTTCTTTTTTTCGAGGAGATATCGTCGTCCTTGTCGGACTGTCAGGAAGCGGCAAATCAACCCTGCTTCATCTTCTCGGCTGCATTGACAAGCAGGATGAGGGGAACGTCATCATCGACGGCATCGATACCTCATCAATGAGCCTCGAACAACTGGCGAATCTGCGGCTTAACAAGATCGGGTTTGTCTTTCAGTCATTCAATTTAATTCCGGTACTTACGGCTTATGAGAATGTCGAACTCCCTCTTCTTTTTAAAGGCATGGATAAAAAGAGCATCCGCCAAAGAGTCGATGAAGTGCTTGACGAGGTAGGGCTTCTTGAGAGAAAACATCACTATCCAAGAGAGATGTCTGGCGGACAGCAGCAACGGGTTGCCATTGCAAGGGCTCTGGTAAGCAAACCCGCTCTGATTCTGGCAGATGAACCGACAGCTAATCTTGACAGTAAAACAGGTGCAGGGATTCTTGATCTATTGATGAGCCTCAACAAGAAGGAACATATTACCATCGTTGTCTCTTCTCATGATTCTGTAGTGCTCGACAGAATAAAAAGCGTTGTTCATATCAGTGACGGAAAGATAATGGTTGACGAAATAGCTCTTCACAACCATATAGCCTGAACTGTTTCCGGCATCCTTTTTATTTTAGCACTTTTTTTATGGCCTGTGAACCGGTTTGTAACATTTTTTTAATGGCAACTGAAAAAAAAGATTTTCATGAAAGAGATTGAAAGCACCGCTACTGTTTTAACTGATTTTCACTCAGTACGCTTAAGAGATCTTGTCCCACAGGAAAAGACCTGCAAACTGCTGGCAAAGGGAATGGTAAAAGCGCTTGCCGTAAAGTCAGGCAAAACATCGGAAAAAGATGTCGAGAAAATCCATAAAAAAGTCCGTACTAAATTCAGCCAGTTTGCGGTTTCAGAAAAAACCATAAAGCAGCGATATTTGTCAATCTGGCCTGAAAATTATGATGCTGCCGACGAAGAGTGTCCGATTGTTGAAAACGGACGATTTATCGAGTATGAATCCGTTTTTCCCATGTATGAAAATCTGGCTAAACACCATACCCATCCTGCCGGTGCCGGTTTAAATGATCGAATGGAGTTATACCGGCTTCATACTGAAAAACATCTCAGAAAGCTGTATAACGATGCACATGAGCAGCCTGATCATATTATACATGTAACCTCAACAGGATATTTCGACCCAAACGCGGTCGACATCATTATCTCCGAAAAGAAGTGGCATGATGTCGATATCACCAACTTTTATCATAAAGCATGCAACGCACCCATACCTGCAATACGTACAGCAAATGCTCTGATAAGATCTTCCCTTTCGGGCGGATATGAAAAACTTAAAAAAAGGATTGATCTTGTACATTCCGAAATGTTCAGCATCCACATCAATCTTTCCGAAGATCATCCGATCAACGTCGGACTGATGAGTACCTTCAGTGACAGTTTTTTACGATATTCCATCATGACGTACGATGATGCCCGAAAAAAAGGACTGCCCTCTCTTAAAATCGTTGCCTTTAAAAACATGACCATCCCGAATTCGACGAACTCAGCAGTCTGGAAGGTTTCGGATCCTGCTTTTGAGTTCAGAATCGATCCGATGAAGTATTTCAGGCTTATCAGAAAGAATATCAATAATTTCGTCAAATCTTTTTTCAGCGATGCCGGCATGGAGTTCAGGGAAGTAAAAGACCAGTTGCTTTTTGTTTTCCAGGCGTCGAGTTCTCTTGTTCTGAAACAGATTGCTAAAGAGCTTGACCTCTCCGAAGAACAGATGGCCTTCAGCAGAAACACATTATATGAAAACGGTTACCTCTCATCGGGCGCAATTCCCTTGATGTGCAAACAGCTTATTGATGATTCAACTATATCATCAGGCCAGAAAATCATCTGCATCGGTTACGCACAGGGAATAACTATTTCAGCGATGTTGCTTGAAAAAGTATAAGAGTGGATGTAAGAAATAATTTATACGCATAATGTACAGCGTCACTTTATATTACATCGCCGATCTCATGAACAGTAAAATAAGTCGAATCAACAAGAAATTAAATGAATAGCATCAAACTTGCCAGTATAGCTCTCAGAAACCTTTTTCGTAACAGCAGAAGAACGTTGATTACAATTCTTGTCTCTTCGGCAGGTTTTGCTGCACTGGCAATTGTTGCCGGATATATGGATTTCACCTTTTACGGCCTCAAGGAGATGACCATCTGCAGGGGCTTCACGTCGAGCGGCGGGACCGGTCATATACAGATCGTAAAACGTGAAGCACTGCAAAAAGAAGAACGATATCCGCTCGAGTACGGAATAGCAGACAATGAAAAAATTCAGGCGCTGATTGCTTCCAATAAAAGCATAAAAGCAACCATACCCCGTATAGAATTTAACGGGCTCATTTCAAATGGAGAGAAGTCGATTTCATTTCTTGGCATGGGTATTGATCCTGAAAAAGAGAGCGAGCTTATGCATTACTGGAATGCACTGGACAAGATGTCTTCCAAAACAAAAATGGACGACTCATCGTACAAAAAACTTGAACTGACCGGACAGAACGGAGTACTTCTCGGCGAAGGAATGGCAAAATCGCTGAATGCTGAAACCGGATCCAGCCTCATGCTGATGGGTACAACCGTAGACGGCGCAGTCAATGTTGTCGATGTAACAGTTGCCGGAGTTGTCAAAAGCACCATGAAATCGATAGATCGTTACTACCTCGTCACCAATATCCCAACAGCCCAAAGTCTTATGCAGACGGACAGGGTTTCTAAAATTGTTGTTGTTCTCGACAAAACAGATAACACTGAATCCATCACGCCGCTTGTATCAGCCGCAATCAACGGTTCGGGGAAACCGGCTCTGTTTACTGCGATCCCCTGGGACCAACTTGCTGAATACTACCACTCAATCAGAGATGCATACCGCATCATTTTCAGTTTTACGGGAATTATCGTTGTTGTCATTGTTTTTCTGAGCTGCACAAACACCATGCTTATGTCAACAATGGAAAGAGTAAGGGAGATCGGAACGTTGAAAGCCATAGGAATAGCAAACCCCTGGATCTCTCTTATGTTTCTTTTCGAAGGTTTTTTTATAGGACTCATGAGTCTTATTGGGGGCATGGCGCTTAAAATCATTTTCTCGTTCATTATCAATAATTCCGGATTCAGAATGCCACCCCCGCCGGGAATGTCTTCAACATACCTTCTCAAGATATATCCCGCCACAGAGTTTCTGCCATGGATAGCACTGCTGGTTATGTTTTCTACGACATTTTCAGGATTGCTGACCCTCCTGAAAATCAGAAAAATTTCAATCGTCAATTCATTAACTCATGTATAAAACTTTTTTCCGGATTGTGATTTCCCTCCTTCTGCTTCTGACGGTTATAATCGAACAGAATGGTTTTGCAGAAACAGCTTCAAGTGATGCTGAACAAAACAGCCATGCCGAAGAAATCCTCAAACAAGCTGATGATGTCAGAGCTCCATGGTCGGATTTCACCATGGCTGCAACGCTTTCGTATGAAAACCAGAGTGAACAGAAAAAGGATGTTTTCAGGGTGTTTATAAAAAACCGCACAAAAACTCTGGTCAGTTATATCGAACCGGTCAAACAGCGAGGAAATATGCTCCTGATGCTGAACGACAATCTCTGGTACTATGTCAATAAAACTCAGCGCCCCATGCGTATAACGCCCATTCAGAAGCTTGCCGGGG